>JAFDBW010000170.1 GCA_019313105.1 Deltaproteobacteria bacterium
GGCTGGGCGGTAAAGCCGCCGGTCTGTATGATATGCAGGATGTTCTTGGCCTCAAATAATTTACAGATAAGTGGTTAGAGGTGAGAGGAAAGAGGTCAATGGAAAACCACCATCCTCTTACCACTTTCCTCTTTCCCCTTCCCTGAGAATACAGCGAATACCTGATGGAGGATTATCCTAAATGGCAAGAATCAACGACAGTTACCTGAAACTCCAAGCCGGCTACCTGTTCCCCGAAATCGGTCGCCGGGTGAAGGCTTTTAGCGATGCCAACCCGGAGGCCAAAGTAATCCGTCTCGGCATCGGCGATGTGACCCGCCCCTTGGCTCCGGCAGTCCTCAAGGCTTTCCACGAGGGCGTGGACGACCTGGCCAAGAGTGACACCTTTCATGGCTACGGCCCTGAACAGGGCTACGACTGGCTGTCACAGATCATTATCGACAAGTCATACAAGCCCCTCGGCGTTGACCTGAAGATCTCCGAAGTATTCATCTCCGACGGCTCCAAGTGTGACTGCGCAAACATCCTTGACATCTTCGATCTCGGCAACAAGGTCGCCATCTGCGATCCGGTCTACCCGGTCTATAACGACACCAACGTCATGATCGGCCGTACCGGTGCCGCCAACCAGCAAGGATACTACGAAGGCATCCACTACATGCCCTGCACCGGCGCCAATGACTTCACCCCGGAGATCCCGAAGGAAAAGGTCGACGTCATTTACCTCTGCTATCCCAATAATCCGACCGGGGCAGTGGCCACCAGGGAAGTCCTGAAGCAATGGGTCGATTACGCTCGCGCCAATGATGCCGTCATTCTGTTCGACGCCGCCTATGAGGCATTCATCACCGAACCGGCCATCCCTCATTCGATTTACGAGGTGGAGGGTGCCAGAGAATGTGCCATCGAATTCCGCTCCTTCTCCAAGACCGCCGGCTTTACCGGTGTCCGCTGCGGCCTCGTGATCGTGCCGGAGGAGTTAACGGGTACGACCGCCGACGGCAAGAGCTACAGCTTCAACAAGCTCTGGAACCGTCGTCAGACCACCAAGTTCAACGGAGTCTCCTACCCGGTCCAGAAGGCTGCCGCCGCGGTTTACTCAGACGAAGGCTGGCCGCAGGTCAGGGAAACGATCGACTATTACATGGCAAATGCCCGTATCATCCGGGAAGGTCTCACTGCCGCCGGGATCTCCTGCTATGGTGGCGTGAACGCACCCTACATCTGGCTCGAGACCCCGGATAGGATATCCAGTTGGGATTTCTTCGACAAACTGCTCAACGAGTGTCACGTGGTCGGCACACCCGGCAGCGGCTTCGGCCACTCCGGCGAAGGTTATTTCAGACTCTCTGCATTCGGTGATAAGAAAAATGTTGAAACAGCGGTTCAGAGAATCAAGGACAAGTGGGGGAAGTAAGCAATTCATTCTTACTCAAAGGGCGACCAGGCCGGTCGCCCTTTTTTAATTTTTCCGGGCTATGCCGTTAACTTACACAGGTGCCATATGTCGCGTATCTGATCTTCAGGGCGAGATAACGGCTTGTTGTTGAAAGCCATTAGAATGACAAAATGATGGCCACCGGGGCCGATCCCTGGTGGCCATTCATGTGGTTGGCGTTGATTGTTCCGGGTCTAGTGCCGGAAAAAACGATCTACCTGCTTTCGGTAAGAGGCGTACAGGACCAACCCTCCTGACCCTTTTCTAGAATCAGCAAACGTTCTGCGGAGATCCCCTGCTGCAGTAAGTAGTCATAGGTGCGTTTAGCACCGCCAGCGCCACGCGGGCAGACAACCACAACGGGATCATTATTGCCCTTGATTTGCTCGATGGTAATATCCAGTTTGGCGCGGTCAGCATCGCTTTTGACCGGGTAAGCGTAGGTCGGCGTGGCTCCCTTGATATGATGTTGAGTAAACTCTTCCTCGACCTGGATATCGACGATATTGGTCGGCAGGTTTGCAGTCAGGCGGGTCTCAAGGTCTGCGGCACTTATATAGTTATATTTGCCGTTGCTCGCCAATGAGATGCCAGGGACAAGCAATATGACGAGCAGTAAAAAGAAACCATAACGGGATAAAGACATGACGCATTCCTCCAGTAGTGTTTTTTGAAGCCATACATACCAGCTTCGCAAGATACACGTCATATAACTGAGATGCAAATTGATAATACCAACATCCTTGATGACGACGACCGAGACGAAAAAGGCCGACTAGCAACAGCTAGAAATGGCCATCTTGTAGAACGCTATCAATCGGACACTCGGTAGTGTGCCATTACACAGTTTATTTTCGTGTCATGGAGATTCAATTTTTACGAGACACCACGTATATTTTTCTTGAACAATCCCTTATCTTAACAACCATCGAAGACTTGCTGTGGCAGGCGGGTCAGAGAGAATCTTCTTCAAAACCTCCTAAACATAAAAAAGCTCGCCCCACAGTCTCTACCTCCTGACTGTGGGGCCTTTTTTTATTTATCCAGGGTCTGTGGAAATTTAGCATTTCTGTCTATCTGCACAACCCAAGTCAATACAGGGGAATGAATAAGAAACATTTGCCTTGGCATCCAACCCAGACTGGTTATAATCGAAAATACTTTGTTTGTTCACTGGCGCAATAATTTTCACTGCGGTTGAGGGAGGTAAAACCATGCATTTAACCAAGGGTGTTATCCTGGCCATCACCACCTGTCTGATTTTCATACTCGTCGGATGTTCACCAGAAGTTGGCAGTGACGAGTGGTGCAAGGATATGAAAGAGAAGCCGAAAGGTGATTGGACGGCGAGTGAAACGGCCGATTATGCCAAGCACTGTATCATTCGGTAAAATCTCGCCAGCTAGCTTTGCGAAGTTTCGGCCACCTGAAAATAGGTGGCCGTTTTTATTAGTCAGGGCCAGTAAGAATTTTTCATTTCTGCCAATCTGAGGCTCTCAAAACAACGCAGAAGTATTAATAGGAAGTCTTTACTTTCCCCATAACGCCTTACTTGTAGCCAGCAGCATCCATTATTCGGACAGCCTCATCCTGCAGGAGTCCTGTAATTGCCAAGTTTTTTTCACTGGCTTTGTACTCGCCCCAAGCAGCAACGTAGGAGTGCGCCGTAACATTTGGATTAACAGGATATTCAAAATTGGCATCCGCAAATAGGTTTTGTGCCTTCTCTGAGGAAAGCCATTCAATAAAGTTGATGGCTTCTTTACGGTGTCCGGAATAACGGACAACCCCTGCGCCGGACACGTTCACATAGACGCCGCTGGTTTCCTGATTTGGCCAAAAGATGGCAAGTTTTAAATCGGGTTTCTTTTTAAGAAATCGTCCAAAATAGTAGTTGTTAACTATACCAACGTCGCCTTGACCATCAAGAATTGCCTCCATAACCTTGGTGTCATCTGAGAGTGGCTCTATTGCAAGATTGTTGACCCAGGAGCGTATAACCTCTTCAGTTAAATTCTCGCCCAGATCAGTCAGCAATAAAGCGACCAGAGACTGATTGTAGATGTTTCTTGATGTACTCAGAAGGAGACGGTCTTTCCATATAGGTGAGCCAAGAGACTCGTAAGAAGATAATTCCCTGGGATTGACCCTTTCTGTGCTGTAAACAATGGTTCTTGCTCTCACCGACAGTCCAAACCAATGCATGTTCGGGTCGCGATATTGCTCGGGGATGTTGTCCCGCAAAATTTTTGAATCGACATGCTGCAAAATTCCTGCCCTGGCAGCATGCCATAAGCTCCCAGCATCTGTGGTAATCAACAAATCCACCGGGCTACTTTTCCCTTCAGATATAAGTCGTTGCAACAAAGGCTCAACTTTGTCAGTGAAGAGAGTTATCTGTGTGCCTGTCTCAGTTGTATATGCATCAAGTAAAGGCTTTATCAATTCCTCCCTACGGGAGGAGTAGACAACTAACTCGTCAGCCAATACCTTTGGGACGGGCAGCAGTTGTATTAACAAGACTATGCCGAGCAGGAAACCTTGGATCTGCACACGCAAATATTTCCCCATAAATTTCATGATATTTTATTGTATGGTGTTTATAAGCCCTAGTAAACAAGTAGAGAGCATTTGAAATGTTTTTGAATGCAATGCTTGCCACTTTAGTGCCCTTCGTAAGGCCTTTCTCCTGCCGTCACAATTTCCGCGATGAAAACAGGCTTCGATCGCCAACTGGTCGTTTTTTGATTCAAAATGCCTTATAAGATGAAAATTAGAACCAATGTGATATATTCAATTTAGTTCATGTTGATATAAGTATTCTTCATGAACTACCTCCATAAAGCCCTCGGTTGAATGATCGAGGGCTTTTCTTGTTTATCACCATTGACAGTAAGGACGGGTCAATCTACCGGCGGCATTCATCTTCTGTGGTTGCAACTAATTACTGAATATTCTCGATTTCTTAGCATGCCATAAGCTGGTTTAAGAAGGCGTTTTTTGGAGTCTGGTAAGTCAGATGCGAACCGAATCATCACTATATCGAGGATGAAGTGGAGTTAAATGCTTACCCCAGTAATTTTTATTGTTATAATGTCTCTTGAAGTGGATAAAGCAACGGGCACTCATCATGAAAAAGATATTGCTCATTGATGACGATCAACTTTTCCTGAACTTTCTTACAGATTATGTAAGTGAGCGCTATCCCAATCTTGAATTTCTGGCCTACGACAATGCCCTGCAGGGTCTTGCACACATCAATACAGACCTCGACCTTCTGCTGCTCGATCTGGAGATGCCAGATATGGACGGCGGCAAACTCCTCGCTTACGCAACCGGGAAGGGGCTGGATTGCCGACGTATTATCATTTTGTCCGGTCGTGACGCCGACTACCTGCACAAACGCTTCCCCATGGGAAAATGCCTGGCGGTGCTGAATAAACATGAGGTTCGCCAGAAAGCCGTACTTGACATGATTTTTCAAGCGCTGCACAAAAAAGCAGAGTGTTGACCAACAATCAAGGCAGTGAGGTTCGCAATGGGCTTCATCGCTGAAACCCCGGGAGATCTATTTGAAAACACTACTATCACTCCTCGTATTTATGATCTGTGCAGTCCCTCTTTACGCTGACCAGGCACTGGTCTTAACCGAGATCGAACAGATTCAGGAAAAGATCTGGTATCTGCAGAGAGACCTTGCCGCGCAGAAATCTGCCATTGAGAAGCAACAGGAACAATACACGCGTCATTCTGCCGGCACCAGCAAGAGACAACTAGATGTGGAAACGCAGTTGACTGCGGTGACCCAGGACGTTGCCCGCCAGCAGGAGAAGTTGAAAGGGATTGAAGACAATCTGCAGAGTCTGCAAGAAGCGGTTACGGCACTGGTTGGCGAGTTCAACCAGCAGAACCGCGCCCAATTGCAGCAGGCAGAGAAAACCGGCACCCAGGAAGGGCTGCTTCGTGCCATGCGCGAAGAGCTTGTCGCAAACCGCACGCTGACCGAGCAGGCTCTGGCTGAAGCACAAAAACAGCTTGCCGAAACCCGTTCGGAGATTGCGGCGCTGAAAACAAATGAAAATGGTCGATTTAACCAGCTGATTCTGTGGGGTGGCGGGATAGCCCTTGGACTGTCGATTCTGTTGACCATTATCCTCGCCCTTCGAAGCGGGGGGGCCAGACAATCTGCCGAAAAGCGTGAATTTCCCACCAAGCATGAACTGTGAAGGGGAACACCCTGCTGCAGACAAGCAAAAAAAAGGCAGCCTTCTTGCTGCCTTTTTAATTCTTATGCCGCGAGCCTGTCAGATGGAACAGCTCATATCCTCGCCGCAGCACATCGGCGACTTGATCTTGCCGTGGCCGTTAGGACACTTGGATATCTGAACGTTCCTGCCATCGGGCAGTTCCAGGTTGTCGTTTTCAAGCGGAGCATCACACTTAGCGCATGTTGCGTTCACGCCCATACCACATTTTGCACAGCTATAAGTTGCCATCAGTCTCTCCTTGTTGTCTGGTTGTTACGCGTTGATATTGACTTTGAGTAAACCGTTACTGAATTTTTACAGTAGCATGCCGGTTCTGTCAAAGGACCGGCTCATTTTTTGAGTCGAATACCTTCGTCGGTCAGTTTGATCAGGCCAGCCTTGTAGAGTCCCCCCACTCCCTTCTTGAACAACTTCTTGCTCAAACCGAGAGTCTCCTGAATCTGCTCAGGCGGACTTTTGTCATGCAGGGGCAGGAAACCCTGGTTATCGTTGAGTGCCTTCATGATCGTCGCCCTGGCATCATCAAGGCCATCACGGGTGCCAAGGCTCAGTGCACAGTCAATCTTGCCGTCGGCACGAATCTGCCGGATATAGCCTGTCAGTTCTTCACCATAACTGAGGCGTTCGCCGATTGCATCTCGGTAGAGCAGACCGCTGAACCGGTGATTGATGATGACCTTGGCCCCCAAGGGTGTGAACTGATAAACGATCAGGTCAACCTTCTGCCCGTCCACGATCGTCTCGTCGGGAGAGGAAAGGCTTTTTTCGATACGCGCCGTACCAATCGGCCGGTTCTGGCGATCAAGGCGCACCTTGACCAGGTAACGACGTCCCGGCTTCATCGGTTCCGGCTGCTCTTTGGGCGGCACAAGAAGATCTTTGGCCAACCCCCAGTCCATGAAGGCACCGTGACTGTTGACCTGGCTGGCCCGCATCAGGGCAAACTCGCCGAACTCCGCCAAGGGCTTTCGGAGAGTCGCAACCATTTTGCCCTCGAGATCCGCATAAACGAAGGCGGTCAGCTGGTCGCCCGGTGCCATTTCCCCGGTGACTTCAGATTTAGGTAGCAGGGCCCTTTCCTTGTTGGCCTGCAGCCAAGCCCCTTTATCATCTATCGCATGCACTGTAAGCAGGTTCATGCGGCCAGCTTCAAGCATTTTAAGACTCCCGTCACAACTGTCTACTAAAGGTGGCCAGTTTAGCACTTAGGCGATCAGTAAAACATTTATAATCAGGGTTTCCCATAAAAATTTCATTTTGCTTTTCATCACCGGAATGCTCTGCCATAATCCTCCCCTGAATTCCCGAAAGCAATCACATGGCACTGATCAACCTGCGCAATATAAGCCTGGCCTTCGGCGGCCCCCCTCTGCTCGAGGATATCTCACTACGCATAGATAAAGGTGAGCGAATCTGTCTTCTGGGTCGCAACGGATCAGGGAAATCCACTCTCCTTAAGGTTATTGCCGGCGAGATACAGGAGGATGCTGGCATCATTGACCGCCAACAGGGCTTGCGGGTCGCCCGCCTCGAGCAGGACGTGCCCCGCAACCTGCAGGGCACCATCTACGAGGTGACGGCACAAGGTCTGGCTGAAACAGGTGCTCTGCTGGTTCGTTACCACGACCTCAGCCGGCGCGCAGACAATGGTGAAGCGGGGCTGGACAGGCTGCTTGCCGAGATTCATCAAAAACTGGAGCGCTGCGACAGCTGGTCACATCAGCAGCGAATCGAACAGGTCCTCTCCCGGCTGAAACTCCCTGCCGACCTGCCGGTTTCAAGTCTTTCCGGGGGGATCCTGCGGCGGGTGCTTCTGGCCCGCGCCCTGGCAGTTGATCCTGAAATCCTGTTGCTTGATGAGCCGACCAATCATCTCGACATCGAATCGATCACCTGGCTTGAAGACTTTCTACAGCGTCATCACCTGACCCTGGTTTTCGTCACCCACGACCGTGCCTTCCTGCGCAGCCTCGCGACCCGCATCATCGAAATAGATCGGGGCCGCCTGTTTGATTTTGCCTGCGACTATGACACCTTTCTGCAACGCAAGGATGAGCTGCTGAATGCCGAAGCCCAGGAACACGCTCGATTCGACAAGAAACTGGCCGTGGAGGAGGTCTGGATCCGCAAGGGGATCAAGGCCCGACGGACGCGAAACGAAGGCCGGGTACGCGCCTTGAAAAAAATGCGCGAAGAGTTCCGCCAGCGCCGCGAACGCACCGGTACGGCCCGGCTCAACCTGCACGAGGCAGAACGCAGCGGCAGGCTGGTCGCCGAGGTAAAGGGGTTGTCGTTTGCATTTGGGGAGATGCCGCTGGTCAGGGATTTTTCGACCACGGTCCTGCGCGGCGACCGGATCGGCATTATCGGGCCAAATGGGATCGGCAAAACGACCCTGCTGAAACTGATATTGGGTGAGCTCAAACCACAGCAGGGTGAAGTTCGGCTCGGCACCAACCTGCACGTCCTGTATTTTGACCAGATGCGCGAGCAGCTCGACCCCGACCTGACCGTTCAGCAGAACCTCGCGGGAGATCAGGATTCGGTGGTGATTAATGGCAAGGTTCGCCATGTAATCGGCTATCTCTAGAACTTCCTCTTTACCCCAGACCGGGCCCGTAGCCCGGTCCGTATCCTTTCCGGCGGGGAACGGAACCGGCTCCTGCTGGCCCGCCTCTTTACCC
>JAFDBW010000171.1 GCA_019313105.1 Deltaproteobacteria bacterium
ACGGTGACTGTCCCAGAGGGGTCCGAACGGAGGGTCGCAACCAGCGTTTCTGATGCCTCTCGCCAGGCTTCGGGGATGACCCAGTCGGCGAAGAGCTGTTCGTAGGCGACATCGAGAGCGGTGACGCCGGCAAAACTCCCGTCCGGCCGATAAACCGGCTGAGACAAGGTAAGAATCGGCTTGCCGGTTGTGGCGTCGGTGACCACCTGACGAACCTGGCTCCCTCTCTGCAGAGCTTCGAGATACCAGCTGCGCTTGCGCGGGTCATAGTCGGCCGGGTATCCGCCATGCCCTGGGTAGCTGCTGTGAATGCCGGTTTCCAGCGCGGTGTACTGCCAGTAAAAGAGCTTGGGACGAATCTGGTTGATCTGTCGGTAAATGTCTGTCAGGTGCGAGATACGCGCCAGGTCGGCGTTGAGCTGCTTAGTGTGCTTTTCCGTCAGCAGCACGACCTGTTGCTGGTAGCTGATCAGCATTGGCTCAAAGGTGCCTGTCTTCGCAAGGCGGAAATGCCACTTGGACGGCTCTAAGCCCGGCGGCTCCGGGTCGAGCCGGTCATAGCTGGACGCCTGGTAAACCGGAACACTTTCGGGAGGTGGAGCAGCGAGTAATTGTTCGACTTCCCGGACCTGGGAGGTCAGGGCCAGCAGCAGAGTTTGCTGGTCCCGCTCCAGAATCCTTCTGAAATCCGAAACCTTGCTGAGGAGAATCTGTTGGGCCGAATCCTCCAGCAGGAGACGGATGTCGCTCGTCAAGCGGTTGCCGAGTCGCTGCAGGAGGTACTGGTTCAGCATGGCACTCAAGCCAAGCGGAATCAGAGCGATGACCAGGAGAAGGACCAGCAGCTTTGCGCGGATTTGCATAACACCCTCGTTTCATGAATTATAACAGCAGGATATTGTTTGCAAAGTCGGCTGGAATTTGGTCGGCCCGGCCATGGTGGTGGGGTGATGCGAAAGAATAAACGTCATTAGGGAATCCAAAAGGGACACTTGATTTTAAGTGTTCCCGTTAATTATCCCGACTCTTAGCCTTGTATTCATTGTATTTTTTTGATGAACTTTTGACCTGCTCGGCAGGATATTTCTGTTCATTCAGCGATATCTTTTGCTGGGCGGCCTGAACCAAATCAACCCCTAACTTTTCTGACATGCGCAACAGATAAACAAAAATGTCGGCAAGTTCCAAACGCACCTCTGCCAGCTTGTCATCTGACATATTATAGCTCTGTTCTTCGGTTAACCACTGGAAGTGTTCCACTAGTTCAGCAGCCTCGGCGATCAGAGCCATGGATAAATTTTTCGGCGAGTGAAACTGGTCCCAATCTCGTTCGGCAGCGAAAGCATTGATTCGTTCAATCAGTTCAGTAAGTTCTGACATGACTAGCTCCAAGAACAATCATTGGATATCCTTGCTTAAAAGGGGCTCTCTGCTTTAAGTGTCCCCGGCTCTAAAGTAGGGATTGTAGCAATGATGAATACGAAGGGCAAATGGCTATAAAGGGACACTTAACAGGGGCTTGTTTTTAAATGCCCCCGGCACAATCTTAGGTTTTGCACAGAAGCTGGGTTTTATTACTAAAGGCATATCTACAGACTAGCCTATAAATCCCTAGGAAATACGAGAAACAAATATGAGGGGATTTCTAAGACGCTAAAGACCGGCCAAGTAACCGTTCTTAAAATTGTGATTATTTGGAAGAAGTAAGCCGAAGTAGTCGACCGCCCTTTTTATCCTCAAGGACCCATATTGCCCCTTTCGGCCCTTGCTCAACCTCTCTAATCCGGTTTTCCATGTCGAAACGCTCGACCTCCGCAGCCTGTTTACCTGAAATCCTTATCCGTACTAGTGCTTCTGACCTGAGCCCGCCTATAAAGGCATTATCCTGCCACTCCGGAAACATGGAGCCGTCGTATATTATCAAACCCGACGGTGCAACCGTCGGGACCCAGTAGACCTCAGGGGTATGAAATTCCGGGCGCGTATCATGATCAGGAATGGGGATGCCAGAGTAATGATCTCCCCAGGAGACAATGGGCCAACCGTAATTTTCTCCGCCAACGATTAGGTTGAATTCATCTCCGTGCCTTGGACCCATTTCGTGTGACCACAAATAGCCCTGTCGATCGAAGGCAATGCCAAGCAGATTGCGATGCCCCATGGACCAGAAAGTTTTTGCCAGTTCCCCCTTGTCCTGAAATGGGTTATCAGGGGGAATAGACCCATCCGCGTTTATCCTGATAATCTTACCTAGGTTCTGCGTCCAGCTTTGGGCCGGTTCCTGCTTTTGCCGGTCCCCGGAGGTGATGAAGAGTTTCCCGTCAGGGCCGAATACCAATCGGTGCGAGTAATGCCCGCTACCTGAGACTTTAGGAGTCTGATGCCAGAGGATTTGAAGATTTTCCAGTTTTGGATTGGCAGACTCGGGGTTGAATTGAGCCCGGGCAACAATGGCCCCCTTTTCCCCTTTCGCATTCTCCTCGGCGTACGACAAATATACCCAGCGGTTCTCACTGAATTGGGGATGAAGGATAATATCACCCAGCCCGCCCTGCCCTCCGTAGGCGACCTCAGGTACACCTGAAACAGGTATCCTGGAGCGGTCATCCAACTTGACCAGAAGCAGAGTTCCGGGTTTTTCGGTGATCAGCAGGTTCCCATCAGGCAAAAAGGTCATGGCCCAGGGTTCATTGAAACTGCCAAAACTTTCTACGAAGAGTTTTGAACCTGCATTACCCTCCAAAGTGTTATCAACGGATTCGGCAATGGATTGACAGGAAATCAAAAGCAGCAGGGACAAATAACAGATTGAACGTGATGGCCACATGTATTATCTCCGCTGAGGCTGTGAAGATCGCCCCTTGTTTACAGCTCTCTAGCAGTTCTCCTTCGGCTCTTTTGAATCTGCCTTCTATCTTGTCTTAAATCTATTCCCAGAGTCAAACCAACCCCAGATCAGCCTTCCTACGATCCCTGCATTATAAAAAGCCCTCGATCTTCTGATCGGGGGCTTTAGTGTTTTGTAAATGGTGAATTCTACGAAGAATTAACTACCCCGCAGCAAGCTACGGGGTATCAATAGTATTATTGACACTCCAATCGATGCGAACTTCGGTGAATTTGACCATCTTTAGTGACTAAAAACATCTTGCGTTTTGTGTCCAAGACCTGACAAAAAATGTCATTATTTTCTTCACATTTCGTTAAGACCTCTCAAAAAATTCAAAATCTTTATATCATGATGAAAAAAGTCGCCTTTTTCTGGGTCATAACCCCAAGAAAATCAAGCATCATTTTCATCATTCAATAATCAATTTTTACCTTAAAATTAGCCAGGTTCTTATTAATACAATCATAACTAATTGTAATATTGTGACTTTTTAAAAAGAAATAAAACGGTTCGTAAAATAAGACAAGTCATGAGCTGAAGCCATTCGCGGCCTTTACTGGAGAGCTTGGTCGCTGCAACAAACCCCCTGTTGCTTGTTTCCAAATCATTTTTGGCTCAAAAAATGCTCATACAGAAAATGCATCTTTTTGTCACTCAAAACAAATTTGAGTTTCTTTCCTGATGAAGCTTGTTTTTGTTTAACTTCAGCCAATTAGAAACATTCAAATGTATGACGTGTCGATAAAAGGCCCTCAGCAAAGAGGGCTCAATTGCAAGAACAGCAAAAGGTTCACCTTGCTAGAGCTACTGGTTTGGATCGTCTTGTTCGGCGTGTTGACCGCTACTCCCGGTTGGGCCCGGCCTGTCGGGCTGGACCAGGCGATTGCCCTGGCCCGTGCCGGACAGTCAGAGCAAGCACTGGTTATCTTGGATCAACTGTACTCAAACAATTCCGAGGACAAAGTGGTGTTTTACGACTACCTGACCGTTCTCAGTTGGGCAGGACAGGACCAACGGGTCGCCGAGCTGAGTACCCGGCTGTCACCTCAGACAGCACCTGAATACGTCATGGAGGCCGCAGCTTATTCAGCTCGCCGCCGCAGCGATTATATCCAAGCTGAATATTTTTACCGGGTCGCCATCCAGCGATTTCCCGACAATCCCAAGCTAGCTACCGGCCTCATCCTGACCCTGGTCGATGCCGACTGTAGCCAAGCCGCCCTGGAATTGGCCGATCAATTGGAGCCCAAATACCCGGGGAATACATCTATTCAACTGGCCAAGGGGTCTGTCCTAGAAACTCGCAGAGCATTTTTCAAAGCTCTTCAGGAATACAACAAAATCCTGGCCCGTGACCCTGAAAATCCTAAGGCACAGGCAAGACGCATTATGGTTTTGGACAGCTTGGGAGCAACGGATCGGGCGATCGAACTGGCTCGCAAAGATCCAAGCCTGCTCTCAAGCACTGAGTGGCAGCGTCTTCTGAGTAACCAGGCTGCTTTCGCCGTGCGCCGTGGCGAACTACCGCCCGCCGACGAGAAACACCGCTTCAAACACACTGATCATGCACTGAAACTGCTCGAGCGAAACATGACTACTATTGATCCGGCCAGCCCCGAAGGCGCCAACTTCGAACTGCGGGCCCGTTTTGACCGTCTGGTTGCCCTACGTGACCGCTTCCGGATGGAAGAAGTCGTCAGCGATTATGAATCGCTGGTAAAAAAACAGGTGACGATCCCTGCCTATGCCCTGACGGCCGTTGCGGATGCTTACCTGTACCTGCAGCAACCTGATACAGCAGCAGCTCTCTACCGCAGCGTTCTTATCATTCAGCCCGACGACCTCGGCGCCAGCCTAGGCCTCTTTTACGCCTTGGTCGAACTCGAGGACTTCGATGGCGCCTACGACCTGATCGATCGACTCGATCAGGCTCAGCCAATCTGGCTTAAGACCCGTCGACTCGATGGCAGCAGCGGGCTCCGACCGAATCCCGACAAGATCACCACGGCAAGCACCGCCGCCATGGCACGCCTCTACGGAGGCCAGTACGCGGAGGCGGATTCCAGCCTGTCGGCTCTGCATGACAGGGCACCAGCAAACCTCGACATCACACGGGAGCTTGGCGACGTCTATGCTGCCCGAGGTTGGCCGCGTCGAGCACAGGCGACTTACGAACTCGGCCTGCGCTTCTACCATCGGCACAGGGACCTTCAGCTTGGTCTGGCTCAGAGTTACCTCGACCGTCGCCAGTATCGCCTCGCCGAGCAGGCCATCAATCGCCTTTATAGTCTCTATCCTGAGGATGTCCACGTGCGCAACTTGTACCGCCAGTGGGAGATCCACAACCTGCGTGAATTGCGCCTGTCCGTTGGCCATGGCGACAACAGCGGCAACGTGGAAGGCAACCGGGAAACCCTTTTCGAGGGTACGCTCTTCTCCCGCCCCATTGCTTACAACTACCGTACGTTCGTCAGTGACCGCTATGCTTCCGCTGATTTTCCCGAAGGTGACGAAACTTACCGTCGCTACGGGATAGGTCTGGAATATCGACACCCGGAACTCGAGGCAGCGGTGGAAATGACCTACAACGCCAATGGTGGTGATGAACTTGGCGGCCGTTTGTCGCTTGTCTATGAGCTCGACGATTACTGGTCGATTCCAATGAATTTCGAGCTTTTTAGCAGAGATACCCCGCTTCGGGCATTGAAGCAAGGGGTTACCGCCGATTCCGCCGATCTTGGCATAAGTTACCGGGCTAGCGAATCGAGACGGGTCAGACTGCGCGCGCAGGCAATGGATTTCAGCGACGGCAACTTCCGGCGTAGCCTGACAGGCAGTCTCGACGAACGCTTGGTGAGTCTCACCAAATATCGGCTGACTGGGGTCGTAGAACTGTACGCCTCGGCGAACAGCCGCAATAACACAATTTACTTCAACCCCGAACGCGACCTGTCGGCGACCCTGACCCTGGACAACCTGCAGCGCCTGTACCGGCGCTATGATCGATCATTCAGCCACCGCCTAGCTCTGACTATCGGCAATTATTGGCAGAAGGGTTACAGCGATGACTATCTTGCGGGCGTCACCTATGAACAGATCTGGGAGGCTGCCGAGCGATTTACGCTGGGGTACGGTTTCAGCCGCTTTCGCCGCGTATACGATGGTGATCCCGAGTACCAGAATTACTGGTTCGCTCACCTCGACTGGAGGTTCTGATGCGTTGCCGCACAACAGCTTTGATCATTGGTCTCATCATGCTCTGCATCCTGAACATGCCATTGCATGCAGACGCCTTTACCGTACTGTGCTATCACGATGTCGCCGAAAGCATCAATGATCAGACCGGCGATGTCATTTCCGCTGACCGCCTGATCCAACATTTCAATTGGCTTAAAGCAAACGGCTACCAAGTGATCGGTATCGACGACTTGCTAGCAGCACAGCATGGCGGGCGGCCACTTCCGGACCATGCGGTGCTGCTCACCTTCGACGATGGTTACGTGAGCTTCTACGACCGCGTCTTCCCTTTACTCCAGGCTTTCCAATACCCTGCTGTACTTGCCCTGGTCGGCAGCTGGCTCGATGCACCACCCGAAGCCCAGGTAGTTTATGGTGATCGGCCGGTACCAAGGAGCAATTTCATGAGCTGGGAACAGCTGGGAAAAGTGCTGGCCTCAGGCCTGGTGGAAATCGCCTCCCACAGCTACGGGTTACACCGGGGCATTCTGGCCAACCCACAGGGCAACCTCGAACCGGCCCTGACCAGTCGCCGGTACGATCCGGTGAGTGATCGCTACGAGGATGATGCCACCCAGATCATGCGCATCCGCAAGGACCTAGTCCGCAACAGCGACTTGCTTGAGCGGCGCCTTGGCCTCCGTCCTCGGGTTATGGTCTGGCCGTTCGGACGTTACAACCAGCCGGCGATGAACGCCGCCCGTGAACTGGGCATGCCAGTAGCAATGACCCTTGAGAGCGGTGCCAACAGCCTGGAGCATTTGGATCGTATCCAACGGTTCCTGGTTGCTGGCAACCAAAAGCTCGAAGATCTGGTTTGGGAATTGCGTCATCCCGACCGCGTCGACCCACGTCGAGTGGTTCAGGTGGACCTGGACTATATTTACGATACGGACCAAGACCAACAGAGAAGGAACCTCGACCAGCTGCTTGACCGTATTAAGAGCCTCCACATCAATACGGTCTTCCTACAGGCTTTTGCCGACCCGGATGGAGACGGCACTGCCGATGCGCTCTATTTTCCCAACCGATATTTACCCATTCGGGCCGACTTGTTCAACAGGGTGGCCTGGCAGCTCAAGACCCGCGCTGGGGTCAACGTTTTTGCTTGGTTGCCAGTGCTCGGTTTTAATCTGGGGACCCCAGACATGATGGTACAGCAAGCGAGCGGTTTCGAGGACGACAATGCTTATCGTCGACTGTCGCCGTTTCACCCGCAGGCTCGACAGATCATCCTAGATATATACGAAGATCTGGCTCGTTATGCTGATTTCGAGGGTCTATTGTTCCATGACGACGCATATCTCACCGATGCCGAGGATGCGAACCCGGCAGCATTGGCCTGGTACCTTGAAAAATGGCAGATGCCCGGTGATCTTGCCGTGCTTCGAGGCGACCCGATCATGAATAAACGTTGGACTCAGGCCAAAACCCGGGCATTGTCCAACTGGACCGACGATTTGGCAAAGCGGGTCAGGATCTGGCGGCCGACCATCAAAACCGCGCGCAATCTCTTTGCCGAAACGATCCTCGATCCGACCAGCGAGGCATGGTATGCGCAAACCCTCGACGAGACGCTGGCTCACAACGACTATGCCGCTCTCCTCGCCATGCCAAATCTGGAACAGGCAAGTGATGGAGAAATCTGGCTGCGAACCCTGGTCGAACGGGTCAAAAGCCAGCCTGGTGCTTTGGCCAAGACCATATTCGAACTGCAGACCGTCGACTGGCGGCAAAGGAACCGTGCAATTCCGTCGGCAACCCTTGCAGATCAAATGCTCCTCCTGCAGCGACTCGGTGCGGTGAATTACGGTTATTACCCGGACAACTTCATCGCCAACCAACCGGATACCAATGAACTGCATCGGGTCATGTCACTGCAGACTTATCCGTACAGGCCCTGATCATGCTGGAATGGACAACCTTTATAGGCAACACTCTGTTGAACTTCGCTTATTATTATCCGTTGTTCATGGCCTTCCTGTGGATGATCGGTGCAACTTACTACTATTTTCGCTGGGAACGCCGCCAAAACCAATGGGACAATCCACCGCGACTGGAACATGCGCCACCCGTTTCGGTGATTGTGCCCTGCTACAACGAGGCCGGCAATATCGAGGAGACTTGCGGGGCGCTGCTTGAGCTGGATTATCCCGACTATGAGATTATCACTGTCAACGACGGCAGCACTGACCGGACCGGCGTCATCCTCGATGCGCTGGCCAGAGAACATGACAGAATCAGGGTCGTCCACCTGGCCCGGAACCAGGGCAAGGCCATGGCACTGCGCATGGGCAGCATGGTCAGCCGGTCCGAGTTCCTGGTCTGCATCGACGGCGATGCCCTGCTCGACCGCCATGCCGTCACCTGGATGATACAACACTTTGTCCGCAGCCCACGGGTAGCAGCAGTTACCGGCAACCCTCGCATCCGGACTCGCTCGACTCTGCTCGGCAAGATTCAGGTCGGTGAGTTTTCCGCCATTCTAGGCCTCATCAAGCGCGCCCAACGCATCTATGGCCGGATATTCACCATGTCTGGGGTCGTATCGGCCTTTAGAAAATCTGCAGTGCACCGGGTCGGTTACTGGAACCTGGATATGGTGACCGAGGATATCGATATCAGCTGGAAGCTGCAGATGGACTATTGGGATATCCGGTATGAACCCCATGCCCTCTGTTGGATTCTCATGCCCGAAACCCTCCGTGGACTCTGGAAGCAGCGCCTGCGCTGGGCCCAAGGCGGTAACGAAGTGCTGTTGCGTTATGCCGGCAACCTACGGTATTGGCCCAGACGGCGGATGTGGCCGGTCTACATCGAGTACCTTACCAGCATCATTTGGGGATATTCCATGCTTACCGTTATCCTACTCTACATGGCAGGGCAGATGGTCATGCTGCCGCCGGGCTTCCGCGTCGAGTCTATCATTCCCACCTGGCCAGGTGTCGTGCTCGGACTGGCCTGTCTGCTACAGTTTGCCATCAGTTTCGCCCT
>JAFDBW010000172.1 GCA_019313105.1 Deltaproteobacteria bacterium
TACCGACGAGAATCGTATCTTCAGCTATGTCAATCTTCACCGAAGCCATCATTGATCAGAGTTCCAATAACTTTCATTGCCTCTTCAGCGTCCTCTCCGGAGACTGAAACATTTATGGTTGACCCCTGTGGGGCCGCCAGCATCAGCAAACCCATGATACTTTTGCCGTTAACCTGATTACCGTCTTTTTCGATCGTCACATCCGACAGGAACCTGTTGGCCGTCTGAACAAGCTGTGCCGCAGCGCGGGCGTGCAGGCCCAAACGGTTGACAATTCTGAATTCAGCATTCTCCGTCGTCATTCCATCCCCTCTATCAGAACAAAAGCGCCAGCAATAACAGGCTGGAAGTCGTCAATACCACAAGAAACAGGCTGGACACCCCTTTATGGGCCAGCCAGGCAAAAAGCAGCACGATCGGCAGGATGACAAAGCCCCACACTGCGGGAAGCTCCTGATGCTCACAACCCTTGAAGGAAAGATAGGCACAAAGAACACCAATCAGGATCGTCGTTGACTCCTTGAGCCGGATGGCCAGGTCCGGAAAGCGACATTTCTGGACGGTTTCGATTGCATGCAGTTCCTGTACATAGCCGAGCATCAAGCCACTGCCACGGAAAAAAAGGTGAGGCAGGTTGAAAATCAGCAGAAAAACAACCGGCGCCCAGAGTGAGCCCTGGCTGGCAATCAGCAGACCGATCAAGGCCGCCAGCGGGCGCACCCCGCCCCAGAAGAGCGCATCACCCATCGCAGCAAATGGCGCCATCACCATGCTTTTATAAGTTTCAGCATCAACGGATGGCTCCTCACCGACACGGCTCCCCGCCTCCAAACGCAACGTGGTCCCCGCTACCAAAGTGGCAAAGTAGGGATGGGTATTGAAGTAATCTATATGCCGCTCGCGGACATCTTCAGGGACTTCTTCGCCATAGATATCGCGCAGACCTGGCAGAATCATGAAGTAGAAACCCAGGTTTTGCAGCTTTTCAAAGTTCCAGCTTGACTGCAGCAGGAAAGAGCGCAGGTACATACGTAAAAATGTCAGCCAGTTCAATTTTGGTCTATGCATAATCTTCATCTTAACCAAAGAACCAGAAGAGTGCCGATAAAAGCCGTGCAGAACAGCGAGATACCACGATTCACGTTGGTCGTCCCGAGCAATACCGCAGCCCCGACCAAGATCAGACTGTACTGCAGGCTCAACCCTGCTTCCTGAATGGCGCCAATCAGCACAGGTGCGAACGTGAACAGGACAAACGTCCCGACCAGTACGATAACCAGCGCAGTTGCCAGGCTCGCCAGACCAAAGCTGACCAACCCCAACAGATGACAGCGTTCCATCTTCGCTGTATGGCCGGACATCAGTGCGTTGTAGCCGGAGACGGCAAGGCGATCATTGACTTGACGGGCCAGCTTGTCGAAAACCTGCCCGAATTTACCCAGAGGGATAGCAATCAGGACCGACAGGAGCACCAGGGGCATACCGTCCAGCCCGACAAAATGTCCAGTGCCCGCAGCCAGGACCGTCGCACCCACCGCAACCTGGGTATCGTCAGGCGGAATTGCCGCACCCACGGGCAGTCGGCCCAACCAGAGCAGCTCGAGCAGCATACCTATCTCCAGACCGACCAAGGGGTTGCCGAGAGCCCATCCGGTCAAAGGGCCGGCAACCAGCGGGCGGGAGATCATGATCTGGACGAGTGCGACCCGGTCCAAACCCGTCAGCACGGATATCATTCCGGCCAGGAGATAGTCGACAGCGACCACTTATCGGCCTCCAACCCTGATCAGCTTGTGCCAGTTCTGTTCACGATCAGCAGGTACGCATTGGGAAACTATCGTGACGCCCTGGTCTTCGACCTGCTGCAACACCTCAATATCCTGATGATCAAGGGCGATCGTGCAGGTGTAACGGTCTTTGCCAGCGCTGGAATGCATGTTGCCGAGATTCAGCTTCGGATATTCGACACCAAGCTGCCGCGCCTTGAGGGCATCATCTGAATTGGCAAACAGCAGCAGCACGCGTTTTCTGAGCAGATCCGTTGAGATAAGGATTGAGGCCGTCTCCTCGAGGGTACCAATAATCAGCTTGATCGAACTGGGCACGGCTGCCTGCATAACCATGCGCTGAAAGGATTCCCCTGCGACTTTGTTATTGGCAACAACGATACAGTCTGCGTTCACATACGGAACCCAGGCTTCGAGAACCTGCCCGTGGACCAGTCGACTATCTATGCGTGCCAGAACGATACTCATGGACAGGCTCTCCTAACGCTGCAGATACTCGCTTGCCAGGGCGATACTTTGTTGACCATATGACTTCAATATCCCGGCCAGTTCGTCGAGACCGAGGCTCTCCTGACTATTGAAAAACTTCAGTATCATGGGCAGGTTGACACCCGTGATAACCTCAACGCTTTGTGGCTCGAGGAATGTCATACTGACATTCGCCGGAGTCCCACCGAACATATCCGTAACAATAATCACACCGTGATCATCCTTACCAACCTCTGTGACCGCTTCGGCGATCGCATCCCGAATCGCCTCCATGGAACTATCATGGGTGATACTGACAGACCGGGCATTGATAACCGGGCCAATAATCATCTGCGCGGACAGCAGCAGTTCCGAACCTAGGTTTCCGTGTGTTGCGACAACCAAACCGATCATGCGCTATTCCCCGTCAACATCTCTGTGGTTAACCTGCACGACACATCCGGTCCCCATCAGGTAAGGTGCAAGATCCTCTGCAATGGCAACGCTCCGGTGGCGGCCACCGGTGCATCCGATGCCAATTGTCAGGCTGGTCTTGCCCTCGTCTCGATAGCGCGGGATCAGGAAAAAAAGCAAATCCTTCAGCTTAACCAGAAAGGACTGGTAGTCGGTCTGATTCAGGACAAAGCTGCTGACTTCAGGATCGAGCCCGGTTTTGGGACGAAGCTCCTCGACAAAATGCGGGTTGTCCAGAAAGCGGACATCAAAGACCAGATCTGCCCCCAACGGCAGACCGTTCCTAAAACCAAAGGACTGGACATGCAGTTGCATCTGACCATGTTGTTCCTCGGCACCGAGAACTGCGCCGAGGACCTGCTGGCGCAATTGATGAACGGTCAAGCCGGAGGAATCAAAGATCACAGTGGCCAGCTTGCGAAGACCGGACATGATCTGTCGCTCTTTTTGAATTGCGGCCAGGAGTCCTTCCTTCTGGGCCAGGGGATGGCGGCGGCGTGTCTCGGAAAAACGCTTGACCAGATCGTGGTCGGCGGTTTCAAAGAACATGATTTCAACAGCTATGCCCTGATCCTTGATACGCTGTAACACTTCATGGCAATCGCCGAGGAAATCGGAACTCCTGGCATCGACCACGGTCGCAACTCTTTCGTAACCATGCCCGGTCAATGCGATAAAATCAGGCAACATGACCAATGGGAGGTTGTCGATAACAAAAAAACCGGCATCTTCGAGGGCGCGGGCCCCGGTACTTTTGCCGGATCCTGATAGCCCGGTGATAAGAACCAGTTGTCGCTTCATTCCAGGTTGTCTCCGATAATCGACTGGGCATGAATGCGGGCCGTTTCGGCCATGCGTTGCTCCAGCCTTTCCTCGAATTCCACAGCACTGTGGTAACCCATTTCCTTGAGCAACTGGTTGCGGGCCGCCACCTCGACAATCGTCGTGATGTTTCTCCCCTGGCGAATCGGTATGATTTGCAGGGGCAACTCGACACCCAACAATTCGTAGGTCTTTTCCTCGAGCCCGAGCCGATCGTATTCATGACCATCCTGCCATTCGACGAGTTCGATAACTAGGTCGATTTTTTTGCGCTCACGAATTGCCGCGACACCGAACAGATGTTTGATATTGATAATCCCCAGACCACGGATTTCCATGTGATAATGCAGCAGGTCATTGCCCTGGCCAAACAGGACAGCCGGCAGTTTTAACCGGACGTTGATGATATCGTCAGCGACCAGACGATGCCCCCGTATGATCAGATCGAGAGCGCACTCGCTCTTGCCTATGCCGCTTTTACCGAGCAGCAGCACGCCCACTCCCAGCACATCGACAAGTACGCCGTGCACATTGGTCTGGGCAAGCAGGCGCTCTTCCAGGTACTGGGTCAGCAGCGATATGAATGTGGAACTCTGGTGATGACTGCGCAGCAGGGGGATATCGTGATTTTCCACCTCGAGCACGAGGTTTTCAGGGGGGACAAGGCTTTTGGTGACAATGAAACAGCAGATACCAAGTGAGCAGAGAGTCTTTATATTCTCATTCGCCTTATCCGGGTCTCTTTGCAGCAGCTCA
>JAFDBW010000173.1 GCA_019313105.1 Deltaproteobacteria bacterium
CGCGCGGAAATCCTCGGTGTCCCGGTTGCGGACGTCTACCAGACGCTGCAGGCGTATTTCGGTTCTTCCTACGTTTCCCAGTTCGTCGATTTCGGCCGGATCTGGCAGGTCATCATCCAGGCGTTACCCGAATACCGCGATCAACCCTTGGATTTTGAGCAGATTTATGTGCGTTCGAGCAATGGCAACATGATTCCGCTCACGGCCTTGGCTACGGTCCGTTATGCCCCTGGCCCCGGCCTTTTGCCGCGCTTCAACAACTTCCCGGCGGCCAAGCTGACCGGCAGCCAGGCGCACGGCTACAGCAGCGGGGAAGCTATCACCGCCATGGAGGAGGTTGCCGCCGACGTTCTCCCATCTGGCTACGGTTTTTCCTGGTCCGGGCAGGCGTACGAGGAGAAGAAGGCTGGCGGGACTTCAAGCTCCGCCTTTATCTTCGGTTTGATCATGGTCTTTCTGATCCTGGCGGCCCAATATGAAAAATGGTCACTGCCGGTCGGCGTGGTCATGGCCGTCCCCTTCGCAATCTGCGGCGCCCTCCTGCTGACCTGGGGACGAGGATTGGAAAATGATGTCTACTTCCAGGTCGGCCTGGTTACCCTGGTCGGGCTGGCGGCCAAGAACGCCATCTTGATCATCGAGTTCGCCGTAGAGAACCTGCATAACGGGATGGCAGTCAACGAGGCGGCCATCGAGGCAGCTCGTCTGCGATTACGACCGATCGTTATGACCTCGTTGGCCTTCATCCTCGGCTGCGTGCCGATGGCGATCGCCACCGGTGCCGGTGCCAACAGTCTACACGCAATCGGCACCGGGGTGATCGGCGGCATGCTCGCCTCAACCTGTATTGCCTCATTCTTCGTCCCGCTGTTTTTCGTCGTGCTTGAGAACGCGACCGGGCTGTTCAGTCGGAAAAAGAAACCTGTTCCAGAGGCTACGGACCAGGGAGGTGACCATCATGCGTAACCATATGTTTAGCGCTATTATCCTGCTGTTTTTGTGTGGCTGCACTATCGGGCCCGATTACGTAAAGCCGACGATTGAAACACCTTCAACGTGGACTGTCTCCTATGAAGCAGCAGACAATCTGGTCAACACGTCCTGGTGGCAGCAGTTCAACGATCCGGTCCTTGACGATCTGATCACTACGGCACTGGCCGATAATCTTGACATCAAGGCCGCTACGGCCCGGGTCGATCAATTCCTCGGCCAATACCGAACCACTCGATCCGAGTACTTTCCGCAAATCGGAGCCTCAGCGAGTGCATACCGGCAGAAGGACACGGAAACGGGACTGTTTCCCGGCGATAATGACGATTACAGCTCTTACCAGGGCGCACTCAATGCGTCCTGGGAAATCGATCTGTGGGGGAGGATCCGTCGCTCGAATGAGGCCGCTCAGGCCGAAGTGTTGGCCAGCGAAGCGGGCCGCCGTACTGTCCTGCTGACACTGGTAAGCAATGTCGCCAACAGCTATCTGACTCTGCGGGGGCTCGATCGCCAACTGGAGATTGCCCGTGAAACTGAACGTGCTTATGCCGAGTCGTTGCGGATCTTCAACCTGCGTCATGATTATGGTACCGTTTCGCAGGTTGAGGTCAGCCAGGTCGAATCGGAATATGAAGACGCCCGCCAGGCCGTACCGCAACTGGAGAGTTTGATCGCTCAGCAGGAGCATCTGCTCTCTGTTCTGCTTGGCAGTAATCCGAAAAGCATTAAACGGGGTAAAACAATTGACGCGTTGACCACCCCGGAGATTCCAGCCGATCTACCCTCGGAACTGCTTGAACAGCGCCCCGACATTATTCGGGCAGAGCAGGAATTGATTGCCGCCAACGCCCGTATCGGCGTGGCCCGCTCGCTATATTTTCCCAGTGTTGCGTTGACTGGCAGTTACGGTACAGCGAGTATAAACTCCGATGACCTGTTCGAGGGGGCTTCGGCAATCTGGGATATTGGCGGCAACGTTTTGGCGCCTATCTTTACATTCGGAGCGATTGAGGGCCAGGTGATGGCCTCCGAAGCTGCTCAACGCGAAGCCTTATATCGTTATCAGCAGTCGATCATTGCCGGCTTCCGTGACGTGGAGGACGCCCTGGTGGCGACCACCAAAGGGCGCGAAGCCCTGGCTGCCAAGGGGCGCAGGGTCAATGCCTTGCAGACTTATGCGAAACTTGCGAGTGCACAATACGAAGCGGGAACCACCGGCTATCTGCAGGTACTCGATGCCAACCGCAGCCTGTTCTCAGGGCAGCTTGATTACGTGCAAACCCAGACAGCGGTATTGACCAGTCTGGTCGATATTTATCGAAGCATGGGCGGTGGCTGGATTGACATGGCGGATAACGGTACGAGGACTGCCGTGGAGGCATCTGAACAGGAGGTGGCTGCTCAGCCAGCGACTAAATAGGGCTTAGACTGCTGACAAAGTTGAGGCAAACTTCATCATAGAGAGGGCCGCAGATAGTTTATCTGTTGCCCTGATCTTCACAGAAACTCCATCTGCCAGACAAAAAAACAAACCCCGCATCACATGCGAGGTTTGTCAAAGATCTGAGCCCTGAAGAAATAATCTTCAGGGCTGTTTGCTTATTAATTGTCAGAAGATGAAGCAGAAAGCTGTTTTTAATTAGGGCTTTAAGGTGCCTTTATAGAACCTGCCTTAAGAATAATTTGGTCCGCTCTTCCTGAGGTGAGGTGAAGAAATGCTCAGGCGTTCCCTCTTCAACCAATTTGCCCTGGTCCATAAAGAGAACCCGGTCGGCCACTTCGCGGGCAAAACCCATTTCGTGGGTGACAACAACCATGGTCATCCCTTCGCGGGCCAGCTGTTTCATGACCTCGAGCACTTCGCCGACCATTTCGGGGTCGAGGGCGCTGGTCGGCTCATCGAACAGCATGACTTTCGGATCCATGGCCAGGGCCCGGGCGATGGCGACACGCTGCTGCTGGCCGCCGGAAAGGCGAATCGGGTATTCATTCTCTTTCTCGCCGATGCCGACCTTTTGCAGCAGCATACGCGCTTTTTCTTCAGCTTCACCGCGCTTGCGCTTGCGGACAACCTGCTGGGCGAGAATGATGTTTTCCAATACCGATTTGTGCGGGAACAGGTTGAATTGCTGGAAGACCATACCGACTTCGCGACGCACGAGGTTGAGGTCGGTTTTTTTCGCTGACAGATCAACACCATCGATAATGATCTGTCCCGAGGTCAGGGTCTCGAGGCCGTTCAGGCAGCGCAGGTAGGTTGATTTTCCCGAACCTGAGGGCCCGATGACAACCACCACTTCGCTGGGCTTGATATGAGAAGTCACGCCGTCGACGGCGTAGACCGTCTGACCACGTCCGGTAAAGGTCTTTTTCAGGTCAACTGTCTTAATCACTGACTGAAAGCCTCCGTTCAACCCAGGAGATCACCTGGGACAGCACCGACGTCAGCATCAGGTAAAGGAAAGCGACGACGAACCAGATTTCAAAGGTAGCAAATGTCGA
>JAFDBW010000174.1 GCA_019313105.1 Deltaproteobacteria bacterium
ACGCGCAGCATGCTGGCGCCCATCTTCTTGAAGGGTGTGCCGGAAATAATCATCAGGTCAGCCTCGCGCGGCGTACTGCGCAGCACTTCCGCGCCGAAGCGGGCCAGGTCGAAGCGTGGCGTCATGCTGGTCATCATCTCGACGAAACAGCAGGACAGGCCGAAGAACATCGGCCAGAGGCTGTTCTTGCGACCCCAGTTGATGGCGTCATCCAGGGTGGTCAGGATCACATTCGGCGGCAGCTGTTCGCTCACGAGGCACTCCGTCCTGCATTGCCGCCTGCACGCTGAGCCCGCGGACCCCACTCTAGGCCACCGGTCTTCCAGAGATGGACCAGGCCGAGAAAAAGGATGAAGATAAAGAAACAGACGTGTGCGAACCCCGGCCAGCCAAGCCGGTCGTAGGCAACGGCCCATGAGGCGACAAAGATCACCTCGACATCGAAAATGATGAAGAAGATTGCAACCAGATAGAAGGGGACAGGCCCTTTCAACCGTGCATTATCAACCGGCAGAATGCCCGATTCGTAAGGCTCCTGTTTTTGGCGGGAACGGGTTTTGTGACCCACCCCCCAGGAGAGCAGCAACAGCACCGCAATCAGGAATATTGCGATCCCGATGTAGATCCCCAGTGCCAGGTAGGCCTCGAAATCCGGTTGAGCAGCGATCAGTTTTGTCGAGGTGTTGACTGGTGACATAGCCGTTATAAGAGGTTCGGTTTAAAGTCGAGTCCGTCCTGTATCTGTCTCAAACAAAAACATCACAAAAGACTAGCACAAAAACCGGTCCCGTCCATCGGTTGCTGAACTTCATCAGGAGACGGCCGGGGAATCCATGAAGTGGTTGCTTCTGCCCGTTTCGATCGCGGCCCTGGCGAGCGCATCGCAGCGCTCGTTTTCGGCATGTCCATCGTGACCGCGCACCCAGTGCCATTCAACATGGTGTTGGTCAGCCAGTTCGAGCAGACGCTCCCAGAGGTCGCGGTTGGCAACCGGCTTTTTCTGGGTGTTCTTCCAGCCACGCTTGACCCAGCCTTCGATCCACTCGGTCATACCCTTTTTAACGTATTCCGAGTCAGTGGTCACTCTGACCCGGCATGGCCGCGTCAGGGCTTCAAGCCCGGCGATCGCACCGATCAGCTCCATTCGGTTATTGGTCGTCTCCGGATCATAACCCGAGAGTTCTTTCTCATGCCCACCGAAACGCAGAATCGTCCCCCAGCCTCCCGGTCCCGGGTTCCCGGAGCAGGCGCCGTCGGAGAAGATTTCCACTATAGAGTTCTCTGCTTCATTCATAGCGTTGCGCTTCTAGGCTCTGTGCGGTTAAAAAACTTCGACATTCTACCACAGCGCGACCGCCAAAATCAGCACTCTAGATTTTGTATACAAAATAAAAATTCTTCAATACCTTAATTGCTCCTCGAACAAAAAACGGCTCTCCCGTTTTCGCGGTTGAGCCGGCATCCTTGACAAAGCATCTGAACATGCTCTCCTGCCCAGGAATCTTTGCCTGGCAAGCTGGCTATAAACGAGTCGCTGTCGTGATTCAAGTCAGCCGATCGTTATTTAATCTACAGTTAGCAGGGGGCTACTCCTCGTCCCAAAAACAGACCAGCTTTTGCGCAACCACATCGGCCAACAGCATCAGGTTCTGTTTTTGCAATTCAATAACTTTGACCACCGGTTTGAAATGGCTGCTGCCCGGCATCAATTCCTCCAGGGCATTGCTGCTCTGGTAGACCCAGCCATCGTTCAAGCTGCAGGGGAAGGTATCAGGAAACAATGCCAGATAAAAAATATCCGCTTCGACAAGGTCCTGGAAAAAATGTGAGCCGAAAGAAAGTTCCGGCATCAGTTCACCTTCCTGGAAGGCCACCTCGCCAATAGCGGTCATATTGTTGATTTCCGAGAATTTGACCGGAACCCCCAGTGATGGCGTCGATGTTCCCCAGCGACCCGGTCCCAGCAGCAGAGTCGGCTGTTGCTCTCGGTCTTTGATGCACCGGTTCAGACGACCGATCAGGCGTGCGACTTCGTGCTTGTCAGAAAGAGAGAGTTGCGAATAACGCTTCGCATCGATCCAGATCACCTGTTTGATCTGCAGGGCCGTGTTGCCGCCCATAAAACCGCCCTCCGCCTTGAAAAAGATTTTCTCCGCGGTGATCCCGTCGGGGATACTGACCCGCTTCTTTAACCCTTTTGTCTGCAGAGGTCGGCATTGCAGGAGATTGATCTTCTCCGTTTGATCCGCGTTGCGGTTGACTGTGAATTCGATATCGACCGGATACTGGTAAGCTGTTTCAAGGGTTTTCAACAGCTTCTGCATCCGCTGGGGGAAATCTGTTCTGATCAGCAGGTGCTCGAAGGTGAGTAACCAGACCTGCTGGGCAGGTTTGCCTCGTTCACGCAGCCGATTCATGGTTTCCCGGTCGAGAACACCATATCGATCGAGGTTGAAATCGATTCCTTCTTCGATCAGTCGGAAAAGCGACTGCGACTGCAGATCGTTGTCGTTGATGTTGACCAAGTCGATATCTTTTTGCGAGAAACGACGGATATCCTCGTAGCCTTTCAGCGGCAGTTTCATCGGTTCGTCGAGAGCCACAATTCGAGGGTAGTCTCCTTCGACACGGTCGACAGCACGCGTGCCAAGGCCAAGCACCAGGCGGAGCATTCCCGCCTTCGGGTCCATCTGCTTGTCCCAGACAAAGGTGTTGTAGGAGATACCCACTCCAGCAAGCTCCGGGAAGTAGTACTGTCGGTGATACGAACCGGAGACCCTCTGCACGAGCAGTCCCATCTGCTCCACCTGCTGATCAAGGCCGCGCTGTTTGCGATAAGTCAGCGCATCCTCACTCATGGTACTGGAGAAGATTTTTCGTACCGCAGCTTCAAAGGCATTGTAGCGATCTTCAGGTGAACCCTGGTTGGCGCAGAAGAAGCTGTCGTATTTGCCGGCAAACGCACTGCCGAAGCTGTCTTCCAGTAATGAACTGGAGCGTACGATGATCGGGTACTGGCCATAATAATCTAGCATGCTCTGGAAATCTTCGCGCAGCTGTTCAGGGAATGAGCCGGTCAGCATTTTTCGTGCAGTTCCGCGCCCGCCCTGAAATACCCTTCCGGGGTCTTTTGCGCGGCGTAGAGCTCCCACAACCCGTTGTTAACGATATAGGAGTAGTAAACATTCGAGCCGACAAAGAAGGAGTCGTGCTGTTCCAGTTGATCACACCAGTTAGAATCGGGCTGTGCTTCGAGAATGCGGCGCGCCAGCAACATGCCGACGGCCTTGCCACCGATAAAACCGGTGCCAATCATGCGAGACTTGTAAGAGAGCAGATCATTCAGGGAAAAGAACCGTCTGGCCAGATTCAGGATATTATCCTCACGGCCAATCAGATGTCGGCACAGATGATTAACCATTTTCTCCTGTTCTGCGGTCGAAACCCCTTCGGCATTCAAATCCTCTGCTTGCAGGAACAACCGGTGCCAATGATCAAGGCGGCGATTGCCGGCAGCCTGATCCTGATTATAGGCACCGGCGAGCAGGCTGGTCGCTTCCAGGCTGTTGGCTAGGGGGATGAAACTTTCACCTGACTGGCGATGGGGGAGAAACATGGTCGGCGAGTGCCGCTCCCAGACTTTCAGAGGATGAACGAACCGTTGCCCTTCGCGGTTGTGCAATTCCAGAAAAACCTGGGTGGTTTCACGGATGCGGGCAATCGTTTTATGGGCGTGGCGGTTACGCAGCAGCGCAAAATAGGCTACCGTGTCGAGACGAAACAGGTAGGGGCAGGTCACCTGGAAAAAGTTCGCGATCATATGATCGGTGGCCCAAGCTGACAAAAGCTCGGACAGGCAATCAAACACGTAGAAGGTGCCAACGCCCTTTTCGGTGGCAATCGCATGAATCGCACAGGCGAAAGGTTCAAAACCCTCACGGGGGTCGAGTTCAACGGTTTCTACGCCCAGGTCCGTCTCTACAACCGGGGGGTGTTGGCCGAAACGGAAGTAGACCACCTCGTGCTGGTCAGCCAGGGCCTGTTTCACATAAGGTTCGACAAAATACTGGTAATCTTCGATAATGTCGACTTTCCAGACCACATTATCGCCGATTCTCAAGCCGTCGAGGATATCATCAAGACCCTTGAATCCGGTCGTTACCCACCTGTCGTTCATGGCGATCCCTCTGTGTTCCCCGTATCTTTGCTATATGATCACAAGCCTGGTGTCAATTTCTTCATTTATTCAGGGCCGGCAGGAAACCCACCGGCCCACTCATCCTGTTAATGGCTTAAACGACACCGAGGGCAACCATGGCGTTGGCAACACGGATGAAGCCGGCAATATTTGCCCCGTTCACATAGTTACCGGGTGTGCCATATTCTATTGCCGTTTGGTAACAGAGTTCATGAATGTTGTGCATAATCTCCTGCAGGCGCTTTTCAGTGTAATCGAAAGTCCATGAGTCGCGCTGGGCATTTTGTTGCATCTCCAGTGCCGAAGTTGCTACGCCACCGGCGTTGGCCGCCTTGCCGGGACCGTAAGCAATTTGTGCGTCAAGGAAGATCTTAACGCCTTCAGGAGTGGTCGGCATGTTGGCGCCTTCACCCACAGCGATGCAGCCATTCTTAACCAGCAGCGCGGCATCCGCTCCGTTGATCTCATTCTGGGTTGCCGACGGCATCGCGACCTGACAGGGGATCTCCCAGATGTTGCCCTTGGCAACGTACTTGGCGTGCTTGCGGTACTGAGTGTAATCCTTGATCCTGCGGCGCTCAACCTCTTTCAGCTGCTGCAGCAACTGCAGATCAATACCTTTTTCATCATAGATATAACCGTTCGAATCAGAGCAGGTCACAACCTTGCCACCGAGCTGGTGAATCTTCTCGGTCGTGTAGATCGCAACATTCCCTGAGCCTGAGACCGAGCAGATCTTGCCTTCGAAATTGTCCTTGCGAGCCTTGAGCATTTCGTCAACAAAGAAGGTTGCCCCGTAGCCGGTCGCTTCGGTTCGCACCAGCGAACCGCCCCAGTCGAGCCCCTTGCGGTCAGCACGCCTGCTTCCCAGCGGTTGGTAATGCGTTTGTACTGACCGAACATGAAGCCGATTTCGCGACCGCCGACGCCGATGTCACCGGCGGGGACGTCGGTGTGTTCGCCAATGTGGCGATAGAGCTCCGTCATGAAACTCTGACAGAAGCTCATGATCTCGTCATCCGACTTGCCCTTTGGGTCGAAATCCGAGCCACCTTTGCCACCACCGATCGGCAGTCCGGTCAGGGCATTCTTGAAAATCTGTTCGAAACCAAGGAACTTGATGATTCCGAGGTAAACCGAAGGGTGGAAACGCAGCCCCCCTTTGTACGGGCCGAGGGCACTGTTGAACTCAACGCGGAACCCCCGGTTGATCTGCACCGTCCCCTTGTCATCACGCCACGGGACGCGAAAGGTAATCTGGCGCTCCGGCTCGCAGATGCGTTCAATAATCTTGTGATGAGCAAACTCGGGGTGTTTGACCAGAACCGGTCCAAGTGACTCGAGAACTTCCCGAACCGCCTGGTGAAATTCGGTTTCACCAGGATTGCGTGCCAGGACTTCCTGATAAATAGGTTCAACCTTTTCATCCATTTTAGCCATTTGTGCCTCCTTTTTAATCGCTTTTTGCATAAATTTTATACACAGTCCTCTTTATAGCCGAAACGGCGTTCGCTCTCAAGCGAAAATAGCGGCATGCTTAAACTTTAAGCACGTGCGGCTTTTAATCGGGTTGTCGGGTTCAGGAAGCAGATCGATGACGATTGGTGATCAACATCAAGAATAGTAAAAAGCCTCTTCCAGTTTTACTGGAAGAGGCTTTTTTTGGCGTCCCCAGGGGGATTCGAACCCCCGTCGCCGGCGTGAAAGGCCGGTGTCCTGGGCCAGGCTAGACGATAGGGACTCGATATCTTGAGTACCTAGCAGGAAAGGGTCCTGCAATGTACGCCGTTTGAAAATGGTGTGCCGCGTAGGGATCGAACCTACGACCATCTGATTAAAAGTCAGATGCTCTACCAACTGAGCTAGCGGCACACAGAAGGCGTCTTATAAACTGACCCGGACTTGCTTGTCAACCCTTTTTTCCCGGGAGATTTATTCCCATTCGATTACAGTGTCTGCAGTTTCTGCTTGGCTTTACCGGCCTCATCGGAGAGCGGATAGCGCTCGATCACTCTTTGCAGCAAAAGCTTGGCCGTTGCCTGGTCACCGGTGGACTCAAAAGCCAGGGCCTGCTTGAGCATGGCCGAGGCGACCTTCGGGTGGTCACCGTACTTCTGGATGATCTCTTCGAACTGCAGGATTGCCTGTTCGTAGTTCTTTTCTGCGTAGTAGGTTTCGCCAATCCAATAGGCGTCATTTACCGCCAGGTCATGCTCCGGATAGCGCTTGAGGAACGCCTCCATCAGCTCG
>JAFDBW010000175.1 GCA_019313105.1 Deltaproteobacteria bacterium
AGATGATGAAAAAAATGCAGAAGATGGGCCCCAAAGGTATGCGTGACATGATGGGCCCTGGCAATTTTCCGATGTAAGCCGCTGCCCGGCCCGGAGTCGGGCGGCATGATAGATAACAATCAATAACGCTGGGGTTTACCCAATAAATTACCAAGAGTCGCAGGCTCAGGAGGAAAGAAGTCAATGGCAGTAAAAATCAGGCTGGCCCGTGGTGGCGCCAAGAAAAAAGCTTTTTACCAGGTTGTTGTTGCGGACGAGCGGTTCCCCCGTGACGGCCGTTTTATTGAAAAACTGGGGCAATACGATCCGAGGCAGGACCCCCCGATGTTCAACGTTGTTGAAGAGCGGACCCTTGAGTGGCTGAACAAAGGTGCTCAGCCGACCGACACGGTTCGTCAGCTGCTGCGCAAGCAGGGGATCTGGGCCAAATTCAAGCAGGCTTAAATCCCTGAGCTTTTGCGGCGCCCGTGGACGTTGACTTTTGTCAACATAAGGAAGGACGCCATGAAAGAGCTCATCGAATTCATCGCCAACGCTCTGGTGGACAATCCGGACGCGATCACCGTCACTGAAGAGGTGGACGCTGACGGTACGATTCTCGTCAAGCTGGCTGCCGCCCAGGAAGACATGGGACGCATTATCGGCAAGCAGGGACGAACGGCCAAGGCCATGCGTACCCTGCTGAATGCCAAGGCAACCCGCGAGAACAAGAGAGCCGTGCTGCAGATCCTGGAATGATGAAAGACAAGTCGAAAGATCTGCTGGAAGTGGGCGTCGTTGTCGGCACCCACGGTCTCAAAGGGGACCTGAAAATTCGACCATTGCCGACCGGAGACCTGGCCTTGCCGGGTGCCCGGACGGTTTATCTGAGAAACAGCGAGGGCCTCCCGGTCCGATACCAAGCTGTCCGATCCTCTCCCCACAAGCAGAATATCCTGTTAAGACTCTCCGGGTTGGAGAACCTCGCTGCAGTGGAAGGCCTGGTAGGGGCTTCCGTGCTGATGGACAACGCCGATCTTCCGGAGCTTGACGATGACCAGTTTTACTGGTCCGACCTGGAAGGTCTGACCGTGGTTGATCGCCAGCACGGCGAGATCGGCCGGGTCGTGGGCATGTTCAGTACTCCGGCACACGACATCCTTGAAATCGATGGCCCGGCAGGGGAAATCCTGGTTCCGGCTGTCGAACCTTTCCTGGTAGAACTTGATCGCGACAAAGATTGTCTGCACGTTGATCTGCCGGAAGGACTGATCCCGAATTCCGATGACAGCCCCTGATATCCAGGTCGATGCATCGTAAATATGGCCACCAAGTCACAAAGAGACGAAAACAACACATTGAGTGGCGGAGTCATAAAAATCGAAGACATTAACCTTCTGAGCCCGACGGGCTTTCTTGGTGTCTTCGTGCCTTGGTGGCGCCAGTCAATTATTACCTTGTTAGTGTGATGAACTGATGCGTTTCGATATCCTGACACTATTCCCGGGCATGCTTGAAGGTCCTCTTCAGGCGAGCATCCTTGGGAAAGCGGTTGACAAGGGGCTGATCACCGTCAATCTGCACAACCTGCGTGACTGGGCTGAAGGCCGGCACCAGGTGACGGATGATACCCCGTACGGCGGCGGTGACGGTATGGTCATGAAGGTCGATCCGATTGCCTTTGCATTGGCCGACCTGAAGAAGCAGAGTCCGCAATCCCGCGTCCTGCTCATGTCGCCGCAGGGCAAACCGTTCCGCCAGGTTGATGCCGAACGCTATAGTCGCGATTCCGGGCTGATTCTGGTCTGTGGCCGTTATGAGGGCTACGACGAGCGGATCCGATCGCTGGTCGACGAAGAGGTCTCGCTGGGTGATTTTGTCCTGACCGGCTGCGAACTGGCGGCGGCGGTGGTGCTCGATGCGACGGCACGCATGGTTCCGGGCGTTCTCGGTGCCGCGGGCAGCGCCCTGACAGACAGCTTCAGCGACGGCCTGCTCGAATACCCACAATATACGCGCCCTGCAGAATTCAACGGAACATGCGTCCCCGAAGTTCTGCTTTCCGGCAATCACCAGGCCATCGCCCGCTGGCGACGCCGCGAGCAGTTACGGCGTACCCTGGAACGTCGTCCGGAACTTCTCGATACGGCGCCCTTGACTGATGAAGACAGACGTTTCCTCGAAGAATTGCAGGCCGCGACAGAAAAGCAGGACACGTAATGTTCAAGCCGATGGCGATTGCCCTGGTGCACCACCCGGTGCTTGACCGGCGCGGCGACGTGGTGACGTCTGCAGTGACCAACCTTGACATCCACGACCTTGCCCGCCTGGCGACGACTTACGGTTTGTGTCGCTACTACATCGTCACCCCCGCAGCTGAACAGCAAATCCTGACCGCCCGGATTGCCAAGCATTGGCAGGAGGGTTTTGGCGCCAGCTATAATCCTGACCGGTGCAGGGCTCTCGACTGCTTGCAGGTAGTTGACAGCTTTGATGATGCCCTTGCCGATTGGCGCGCCCTGAACGAAGGGGATGGTGTCGCCGTCCTGACCGGTGCCCGCCATGAAGACGGCATCGACTGCACAGATGCGAAAGAGCTGGCGACGCAACAGCCGGTGTTACTGGTTTTCGGTACCGGACATGGTTTGGCCGCCGAACTGTACACGCCGGAACGCCCCTGCCTGAAACCGATTCGCGCCGGCCACTACAACCACCTTTCTGTGCGTACTGCCGCGGCAGTTGTCCTCGACCGGTTGCTCGGCGAAGATGGCTCGGTTTTGCCTCTGGCATAGATCAAGATTTTTTCGATGCGTCGTGCATTGCCTTTTGCATGCGTTACAATTGATCAGCCCATGAAACTGGAGCTTGAAAATGCCGAGGAATCTGTTGCTTGCCTGTCTGCTGTTGTGCCTGTCTGCATTCCCCTCGGCTGCGGCCGATTTGACCGTTGCCGAGCACCTGGTTTTTACCATCGACCCTGTCAGCGGCTGGACGGTGCATCCGGCAGGTCCGCCTGAGGCGCTGGTGAAGGACACGGCCCGTCATGTCGCCCATGAACCTGCCGCGGCCAAGGCGACCCCAGAACAGATTGAACGGGTTGCCCGCAACAGACTGGCGGCGAATGAAGTCATTGTCTTCCATGCATCCAGCGGTGCACACCTCGACATCGATTTCAGTCCGTTCGATGAGGGGGCTTCGGTCCCGGGACCAGGGGCGTTGAAAAGTTCTGCGGAGCACGCCGCCCGTAGCCTGGCTAAAGAGAAGGATGTGACGGATGCTACATGGGATGTCAGGGCGGCCGACATTGCCGGTGCCCGGTACACATACCTGCTCTTGGCAAAATTTCTTAAACATGGTCGTCCGATGGTTTTCAGGGGCTACGTCGGTACTGTTGAACGCCACTGGTTCTTTCTCTATTTTACGGCCCCCGGAGATGATTCTCAGCTCCTCAGGGAGATGGAATCGATGCTCGCCAATGCATCGATCCGTATTGTCGAAAAATGAGATGATATGAGCTGTAAGGGACTGGCCCGGAGAAGGGACCTTGATTATGCTCTACGAGCCCAGATTGAACGATAAAAATCATTTTTTTATCTTGACACTTTTCGCCATAATACGGTAAATAAGCGGTTCGCTTATCTGAGGAGGCTAAAACGATGAACGTTGTCAATTACATCGGCATGGAAAATATGAGGAAAGACATCCCCCAGTTCAAGGCGGGGGATACTCTGCGTGTGCACGTTAAAATCACCGAGGGCGACAAACAGCGTATCCAGGTTTTTCAGGGTGTCTGTATCAAGCGTCGCAACAATGGTGTCGGTTCGACTTTTACCGTACGTAAAGTCTCCAACGGCATGGGCGTTGAGAGGGTTTTCCCTTTGCATGCTCCGGTCCTCGACAAGGTCGAAGTGATGATGGTCGGCAAGGTCCGCCGCGCCAAGCTGTACTACCTGCGTAACCTGCAGGGCAAGGCCGCTCGTATCAAGGAAGTGCGCCAGCGCTAGAGCTTCACACTGGAATAAACTACCCAAGCCCCGGCTGACCAGTCGGGGCTTTTTTGTGCCTGATCTCCATTGAAGGACTCTATGCTGTTTCCTTTGAGCCACGATTATCTGTCTTTACCGGATAGTGCGCCGTTTTTTAATACATCCTTTCTGTTGACCTGAGACTGTACTAGTGTAAACTGTTAAAATATTAATTTATCGAGGTTTTTTAGGTCTGCGAAGTATGGAGCACGTTTCATGTCGATGAAAGTCAATGTAGAGTTGAAAGATGGTGCTGTCTGCCAGATGGCCAAGCAGGCGTTTAATGTTTTCCTGTCTTTGGACAGGGTGGTCAGGTTCAGGCGTTCCGAAGGCTGGATCGTTGTCGGCACGGATCCATTGAGAGATTTGGAGAAAGACAACAATTATCCTGCGCTTGCTGATCGCAGGGCTGCCGTTTGAAAACATGACTTGCCGGGCGTCCCGTTCTTGGATGCCAGCTGCTTGTTTTTGTTGAATTGCCCTGTCAATTCATGAATACTGTTGACCAATCCTGCAAGGTTTGGGTCAATGGAACTCTTCCCGGAAAATTCTCAATCACAACTCTTCTTCGAGGACATGGCACGGCGTCGCGGCTATCGTGCTGTCGCTGGCATTGATGAAGCCGGTCGCGGCCCTCTGGCCGGCCCGGTTGTCGCTGCCGCGGTGATTCTGCCGGAAGATTTTGACCTGCCCGGGCTGAATGATTCCAAGCTGATTTCCGAAAGAAAGCGCAATCAACTCTTTCCGATGATTTACGAACAAGCCTTGGCGATCGGCATCGGTGTCAGCCGGGCCGATGAAATTGACCGGATCAATATCCTCCAGGCGACCCTGCGGGGGATGTCTCGTGCCGTGATGCGCTTGCCGGTCGCTGCCGATTTCCTCCTGGTCGACGGCATTACTCCCGTTCCCCTGGGTATCGAGCAGAAGACTCTGAAGAAGGGTGATTCCCGTTCCCTTTCGATTGCTGCGGCATCGGTGATCGCCAAAGTCGTGCGGGATCGCATCATGCTCGCCTACGACCGGCTTTTCCCTGAGTACGGTTTCTCTGGCCACAAGGGTTATGGCAGTGTGAAGCACCGCAATGCGGTGGCCCTGCATGGGCCGTGTGTCTGTCACCGGCGTAGCTTTGCCGGTGTCAAAGAGCACTGTGAAGCTCATGACTGAAGCAAGGCTGAGCCTGTGGCGCTTATAGGTGAAGATGCTGCCGCGCGGTACTTGCAGCGCCTCGGCATGAAGATCCTGCAACACAATATCAACACCCCTGTCGGAGAGATCGATCTGGTCGCGCGTCAACGGCGCACCCTGATTTTCGTCGAGGTCAAGACCCGACGCAGTTCGGCTTTCGGCTCTCCCGCTGAAGCCGTCGACCTGCGCAAACAGCGGCAGATCATCAGGGCGGCCAAGTGGTACCTGAATGACAAACCCGGAAAGGACTAACAGCCGCGTTTTGAAGTGATTTCGATCCTGGTCAACGGCAGCGACCTGGAGATCGAGCATATCCCGGGAGCATTCGAGGCCTGATCCCGCCGGTCGCCAACTGCCCCTAAATGGGCCCGCTCGCTGGTTCTGTTTGCTTTTCCCCCCTTAGCCAATTAAAATAATAATTCTTTCAATTAGTTCCATTACCTGACGTGTCGATTCAAGGAGTTGCCAGTGTCAATCTTGCTGCGGGAAATAGGTATGATCCGAGTTGCGGCGGTCTCACCGTCGTTGCAAGTTGCCGACGTTGCCTTCAACCTCGCGGCGATCGAGGAGGCAACCCTGCAGGCCGCTGACCAGGGCGCGCAGCTGGTGGTTTTCCCCGAGCTGTCCATGACCGGTTATTCATGCGGCGACCTGTTTTACCAGCAGAGTCTTTTGGAGCAGGTCCGCGAGGGACTTAGTACCCTGACCACCCTGAGTGAGCAGACCGGAATGATCCTGATTGTTGGTGCGCCGGTCCGTCAGTCCGGTCGATTGTTCAACGCCGCGGTTGTCATGAGCCATGGGCGAATCTGCGGTGTGGTGCCGAAAACCTACCTGCCGAATACCCAGGAATTCTACGAAGAACGCTGGTTCTCGAGCGCCCTTGACCTGGTTGACGACCAGCTGGCCTGGCTCGAAGAGGCCCCGCCGTTCGGCACCGATCTGCTGTTCGATATCGACGGTATGCCAGACTGCCTGTTCGGCGTCGAAATTTGTGAAGATGCCTGGGTGGCCAGCCCGCCGAGCGGGGCCATGGCCGCCGCCGGAGCGACCCTGTTGATCAACCTGTCCGCGAGCCCCGAGATCCTCGGCAAATGCGAATATCGCCGGGCCCTGGTCCAGGCGCAGTCGGCTCGCTGCCTGGCCGCGTACATCTATGCCTCGGCAGGGCCGGGTGAATCGAGTACCGACCTGGTCTTCTCCGGACATTCATTGATCGCGGAATACGGTCAGATCCTAGACGAAACCGAGCGCTTCCAGTTTGCCAGCCAGATCGCCATCGCCGATATTGATATCCAGCGGCTGGTTCACGAGCGCTTGCGTAACAACAGTTTCGCTGCCTGCCATGCGGAGCAGGACTTTCTCCTGGTGCCGGTCGAGGTTACGGTGCGTGATGCGGACAAGCTGCTCCGGCCAATGACCAGGACCCCTTTCGTTCCACTCGGCGTCGCCGAGCGGCAGGCCCGCTGCGAAGAGATCTTTGCCATCCAGACCACCGGCCTGATGAAACGTCTGATGCACACCGGCAGCCGGAAGACCGTGGTGGGAATTTCCGGTGGCCTCGACTCAACCCTGGCCCTGCTGGTGACGGTCAGGGCGTTCGACCGCCTGGGCAGGTCCCGGGACGATATCCTGGCCATAACCATGCCCGGCTTCGGCACCACCGACAGGACCCGGGGGAACGCAGAAGCCCTTGCCGATGAGCTTGGCGTCAGCCTCCGCACGATCAGCATCGATGCCGCAGTCCATCAACACTTTGCCGATATCGGCCAAGACCCCGGAACCCATGACGTCACTTATGAGAACTCCCAGGCCCGCGAGCGAACCCAGATTCTCATGGACCTGGCGAACCAGGTCGGCGGCCTGGTCATCGGCACCGGAGACCTGTCGGAGCTGGCACTCGGATTGGCGACCTACAACGGCGACCACATGTCGATGTACGGGGTCAATGCGTCGATTCCGAAAACACTCGTGCGGTACCTGATCGAATGGTGTGCCGAGGCCGAGTTCAGCGGCAGAGCCGCAGAGGTCCTGCGCGATATCTGCGCGACCCCGGTTTCACCCGAGTTGTTGCCACCGGATGAATCCGGAGAAATCAGCCAGAAGACTGAGGACCATGTCGGCCCCTATGAACTGCACGACTTCTTCCTGTTTCATGTGGTCCGTAACCAGTTTGCCCCGCGTAAAATCCTGGTCATGGCTGCACGGGTGTTTGCGGAAGATTACTCACACGACGAAATCCTGAAATGGCTGCGGGTTTTCTATAGCCGATTCTTCTCCCAGCAGTTCAAGAGATCCTGCCTGCCGGACGGCCCCAAGGTCGGCACGGTGTCCCTGTCGCCTCGAGGAGACTGGCGCATGCCGAGTGACGCCAGCGCTGCATTGTGGCTTGCAGATCTGGAACAGGCCGCCGCAGGGAAGAGAAAGAAGGGTTCCTGACAACCATGCAGGAAGGGCAGGACAAGCAGAGATCGGGAACGCTCTATGTGGTGGCAACACCGATCGGTAACCTCGATGACATCACCTATCGGGCGGTTAAGGTCCTCGGTGAAGTTGACCTGGTGGCAGCAGAGGACACCCGTCACAGCCGCAAACTTCTCGATCGCTTCGGTATCCGTAAACCACTCCTGTCGTACCATGATCATAACGAGCGAAAGCGTTACGAAGAAATCCTTGCGCGTCTGCGCTCTGGAGAAAATGTTGCCCTGATCAGTGACGCCGGAACGCCCTGCATAGCGGATCCCGGTTATCGCCTGATCGCCTCCTGCCGGACCGCCGGTGTGCCGGTCGTGCCAATCCCCGGTGCGTCGGCCATGGTCGCGGCGCTCAGCGCCTCCGGAGTGGCGACCGATCGCTTTACTTTTGAAGGCTACCTGCCGTCGCGCGCCAAGGCGCGGGCCGATCTGCTTAAACGTCTGACTGGTGAACAGCGCACATTGGTGTTTTACGAAACCCCCCACCGCTTGATCGCCGCCCTGAGCGACCTGATGCAAGTGTTTGGTAAAGAACGTTACCTGGTCGTTGCCCGGGAACTGACCAAGATGCACGAGGAGTTTTTCCACGGTACGGTCGATGACGCCATTGAACATTTTTCACGTAAACCGGTGAAAGGCGAGATCGTACTGATCCTGCCGCCTGGTTCCGATGGCCCGCAGATGAATGCGCGGGATGCTTTGCGAAACCTGCTTGGAGACAGCAGCTTGTCGCGCCGCGATGCGGTCAAAATGGTCGCCAGGGAGTATGGTCTGCCGGTCAGCGATGTTTACCGGGAAAGCCTCAGCCTCACAGAAGAAGACAGAGAAGTCTGATAGAGGTCTGATGATGCCGCCTATCAATTCCCGAGGTGCTCCCGAACATGACCTCTCTGCCACGGGATGGGCCGGGCATCGTCATTTCACATAAGCCACTGCCGAGGATTGTCAGCATATCCGCGCTCGATTTTTGATACGCGCATTCCCTCCCCAAAACACGTCTCTACAACTCGCTGGAATTTAATCATTTCTGCATGACTTAACAGCCGTACCGGTGAATTGGAACGCCCCTTGCTTTTAATCCCCTTACTAAACAGCAAATCACAGAGCTGCAGCCCTGAGGGCCGGTCAATGAAGGAGATGTGTTATGTTTTTCGCCAAACGAGTCATGATCATCGTTGCACTTGTGGGTTTCCTGGCATCTCCTTCACTGGCCGATGAAATTATCTCGCTTAAGGGCGGCTATTACAAACTGGAGCCGTCCGGTAACGTTGGTGTCAGAGGAGACACTGTTGATATCGAAGACGACCTGGGGATTGACGACGATGATGGCTTCTTCGCCGAGGCCGCTCTGCAGTTGGGCGATTTTCGGCTCTTTACCAGCTATCTGCCGATCAGTTTCAGTGGCTCAAGCGTGCTGTCCAGTGACATTGAATTTAATGGTGAGACTTTTGCCGAAGGGCGCCGCATCGACAGCGATTTGGATATCGATATCTACGAAGCCGGTCTGGCCTGGTTCCTGATCAATGTTGATGATCTGCCGTTGCGGATTCAGGTCGGTCCGGAAGTGGCCGTTAAGTACATCGACACCAGGATTGAAATGCAGGACAAGGGCTTTGACATGGATGAGTCGGAGAGCGTCGGGGTGCCGATCCCTTCACTGGGAGCCAGAGCTCGCATCGGAATCGCCGATTACCTCAGTGTGGTCGGCCGGGTCGGTTACCTGGAATTCGAAGGCAACAGCTTAACCGATATAGACGCTCAGGTTGAATATTCGCCGATCCCATTGGTAGGCATTTTTGCCGGTTACCGGTATCTGGATATGGACATTGATGAAGATGATCTTCTGCTTGATGCAAAATTCTCCGGTCCGCACGCCGGAGCTATGATCCGCTTCTGATTGACTGCCTCCCTCAATCATGGGTCGAGAAAAGGGCAGCCGTTTGGCTGCCCTTTTCTTTAGGTCTCGAAGGAGGACTGTTCAATAGCCTATCTTGAAACAGTCGTACTCACCACGATAGTCTTGCCAGCTGACTTCGACGTTGTTCACCCGGGCCGCCGGCGGGCCGTGATGGCACCATTTCACGGCCCGCCTTACCCTGTCTCCTTCACCTTCGAAGATCGCCGCAACCGTGCCATCAGGGCAGTTCCTGACCCGCCCGGTCAACTCAAGAGCCCTTGCCGTCTCCAGCGTTGACTGGCGGAAAAACACGCCCTGGACACGACCATGGACAATGACTTCTGCCCTGATTTTGCTCATGACACACTTCCGGTCAGTTTTGCGAAGGCCTCTTCATTCAGAATCTGAACACCCAGTTTTTGCGCCTTGGTCAGCTTACTGCCGGCATTTTCTCCGGCAACGACGTAATCGGTTCTTTTGCTGACAGAGCCTGACGCCCGTCCACCGAGCTGTTCAACCAGTTCTTCCGCTTCCTTGCGTGACAATTTCGATAGAGTTCCAGTGATGACGAAGGTTTTGCCGGTCAGGGGGCCATCCTGCCGGATGACAACTTCGCCCTGTGGTTCAACCCCTGCCTGCTGCAGTTTCCGCAGCAGGAGTTTCTTCTCCTGGTTGCTGAAGTAGTCGACGATTGATTCGGCGACCTTATCACCGATTTCGTGGATGGCGACCAGTTGCCCTGCCGTGCACTTGGCAAGTTCATCCAATGACGCAAAACGCTTGGCCAGAATCCTGGCAGTGTTCCTGCCGACGTGGCGGATGCCGAGACCGAAGAGGAGCCTTGAGAGCGGCCGGTTCTTGCTCGCTTCGATGGAGCGTAAGAGTTTCTCTGCCAAGGTGTCGCCCATGCGCTCCATGGTGAACAGATCTTCTTTGCTCAGCAGGTAAAGGTCTGCGACATCCCTGATCCTGCCGGTGTCCAGCAGTTGTTTGAGCTGCTTTACACCAAGGCTTTCGATATCCATTGCATCGCGTGAAACAAAATGCTTGAAGCTCTCTATAACCTGGGCGGGGCATTGCGGGTTGTTGCAGCGCGGCACGACTTCGTCCGGGTTCTTCTGCACTGGCGTGCCGCACTCGGGGCATTCCGTGGGCAGTGGAATCTGCCGCTCTTTGCCTGTACGTTTATCCGTCAGAACCTTGACAACGTCGGGGATGACATCACCGGCGCGCTCAACGATGACGTGATCACCAACACGTATATCGAGACGCTTGATCTCGTCCCAGTTGTGCAGGCTGGCTCGGGAGACGGTGACGCCGCTGACAGTCACAGGTTTGAGATGGGCGACCGGGGTGATGGCGCCGGTCCGTCCGACCTGTAGGCCGATATCTTCGACGATCGTCTGCTCCTGGCGTGGCGGGAACTTGAGGGCAATCGCCCAGCGTGGTGAACGGCTGACCATGCCGAGCTCTTCCTGGAGAGCCCGGTCGTTGACCTTGACGACCACGCCATCGATCTCGAAAGGAAGGGTTTCACGGCGTTCCTGGAGGTCGTTGAAGGTGTTAATGACCGCCTCTGCACCCAGGGCGACAGTCGTGTCTTTCAGGTTGACACGCAGGCCGAGTTTTTCAAGGTGCTGCAAGGTTTCGACCTGGGTGTTGGTCGTAGCGCCCTGCATGCGGCCGATTCCATAGCAGAAGATTCGCAACGGGCGCTGTGCCGTGATATTGGCATCCAGCTGGCGCAGGCTGCCGGCGGCGGCGTTGCGCGGGTTGGCGAAGGTCTTCTGGCCATTCTCTTCCTGAGTGCGGTTAAGTGTCTGGAAGTCGGCCAGATCGATATAGATTTCACCACGGACATCGAGAATTTCGGGGCAGGGGGCCGTCAAGATTTGCGGTATATCAGCAATCGTTCTGACGTTTTCAGTAATGTCCTCCCCGACAAGTCCATCGCCTCGGGTGCTGGCTCTGGTCAACTGGCCCTTTTCATAAGTCAATTCAATCGCGACGCCATCCATTTTCATTTCACAGGCATATTCAAGCTCCTCGGAACGGGCCAGGAAAGTCTTGCGCAGGCTGGCGTCAAACTCGTGGAAGTCTTCGGCATTCTTGGCATTTTTCAATGAGAGCATCGGTACGACGTGTTCTACCGGAGTGAACTTTTCCGAGGGCCGAGAGCCAACTCTCTGGCTCGGCGAATCGGCAGTCACCAGTTCCGGATACTGTTCTTCGATCGCCAACAGCTCACGGAACAGGGCATCGTACTCGGCATCGGTGATTTCCGGCTGGTCCAGCTCATGGTAGAGCCGGTTGTGGCGGGTGATCTCGTTGCAGAGTTCGGTGTGGCGTTGTTGGGAGAAGAGGTCGATCATCGGGGGCTGCTCCAACAGGTTGAAATAGCTGTATCCGCTCAGAATTTATGGGTTTATGTAATATAGCAGATTTTTCTTTGTTTCGGGAGAGAAGAGGGTTGCCGGTTGTTTCCAAAACATAAAAATAAAATCAGAACCAGAATCAGGGGGGCGCGACTGTACGAGTCAAGAACATAGGTACCTATGTTTATGAACCGTGCCGGAGAAGGCCCTTTTGCATACTTTTGCTGCCGGACAAAAGTATGGCATCTGGCAGCACGCGACCCGCCGGTGTTG
>JAFDBW010000176.1 GCA_019313105.1 Deltaproteobacteria bacterium
AGGAGTTTTACGGCTACATCCCCGAGCCGACCGTGAACCTGACCGCCGAACGGCTGAACATCTAACCCAGCCAGATCTACGGTGTGCTGACCTTTTATGCCCAGTTCCACATGGAGCCGCGCGGCAAGTATATCATCCGTGTCTGCATGGGAACCGCCTGTCACGTCAAGGGCGCCGGCCGGATAGCCGATGTCATCAAGGAGCGTCTGGGTGTTGGTCATGCCGAAACCACCGAGGATCTGAAGTTTACTGCAGAATACGTGGCCTGCATCGGTGCCTGCGGCATGGCGCCGGTTATTATGGTCAACGACGGAACTTACGGTTCATTGACCGTCCAGAAAACGGACGAAGTCATTCAAAAATACCAGCAGATGGATTGATAACTGATCGAGGATTTTATGGCCGAAACAGCTGAAAATATCCAAGTACTTGTCTGTACCGGAACCGGCGGCTTCGCATCCGGAGCCCAGGGCGTCATCGATGCCTTTGAGGCGGAGTTTGAGAAGCAGGGCCTCGAAGCCAAAATTGGCAAACGCTGCGATATCAAGAAGACCGGTTGCCGAGGACTGTGCGCCAATGACGTGTTGGTTGACGTCATTATGCCTGGCCAGGAAGCGGTGACCTACGATTTCGTGACCACTGAACTGGTGCCGCAGATCGTTGAAGAGCACATGCTCAAGAACGAGGCCGTCGAAAAAAAGGTGGCCGGAAAATACTACAACCAGTTCCTGGAAAAACAGCAACGCATCATCTTCTCTCGCTGCGGCACCATCGACGCGGAAAGCCTTGACGATTTCCTGGCCCACAAGGGGTTTGAAGGCATCAAGAAGGCCGTGACCATGACTCCCGAAGAGGTTATCGAGGAAGTCAAGAAGTCCGGTCTGCGTGGTCGTGGCGGCGGCGGTTTTCCGACCGGAGTCAAGTGGTCCTTCTGCAAAGCCACTCCGGGCGACCACAAATACCTGATCTGCAATGCCGACGAAGGCGACCCTGGGGCGTTCATGGACCGCTCGATTCTTGAAGGCGACCCCTACGGCGTTATCGAGGGGATGATGATTGCCGCTTACGCAATCGGCTGCGATTACGGTTACGTCTACTGCCGTGCTGAATATCCGCTGGCCATCAAGCGCCTGCAGAAAGCCATCGACACCTGCCATGAAAAGGGTTTCCTCGGTGACAACTGCATGGGCCTCGGTTTCAAGTTCGATATGCGCATCAAGGCCGGTGCCGGTGCTTTCGTTTGCGGTGAGGAAACCGCGTTGATGGCGTCGATCGAAGGTGAGCGCGGCATGTCCCGTCCGCGTCCGCCGTTCCCGGCAGTACGCGGCCTCTGGGCCAAACCGACCAACATCAACAACGTTGAGACCTTCGCCAACGTTTCCTACATCTTCTACAACGGCGCCGAATGGTTCAATTCGATCGGTACCGAAGGCACCAAGGGCACCAAAATTTTTGCTCTGACCGGTAAAGTCAAGCATACCGGTCTGGTTGAAGTCCCCGCCGGAACCACCATGAAGGAAGTCATCTACGACGTCTGTGGCGGCATTCTGAATAACCGCAAGTTCAAGGCGGTTCAGGCCGGTGGCCCGTCGGGTGGTTGTCTGCCCGCAGAAGCTCTGGACGCGGAAGTCGATTACGACTCCCTGATCAAGGCTGGCGCCATGATGGGATCCGGTGGCCTGGTGGTCATGGACGAGACGACCTGCATGGTCGATATCGCCCGCTTCTTCCTCAACTTCACCCGCGTGGAATCATGCGGCAAATGTATCCCCTGCCGGATCGGCCTGAAGATCATGCTCGAGATTCTCGAGCGGATTACTGAAGGCAAAGGGCAGGAAGGTGACATCGAACTGCTTGAAGACATGGCCTACGATATCAAGAAGAGTTCCCTCTGTGGTCTCGGTCAGACGGCTCCGAACCCGGTTCTCTCGACGATTCGTTATTTCCGCCATGAGTACGAAACGCACATCAAGGAACAGGAATGCCCGTCGCACAGCTGCAAACCACTGCTGCATTTCAAGGTTATCGAAGAGAAATGCAAGAAGTGCGGCATCTGTCCGAGGGTCTGCCCGGTTGACTGCATCACGTGGGAAAAGGGCCAGGTGGCCGTTATCGATCGCGAGGTGTGCACCGAGTGTACTTCCTGTTACGACGCCTGCCGCTTTATGGCAATTGAATAGTACTTACCAAGATATTCACTGACGATACGAGGACACGATGGTTAACCTGACAATCGACGGTACACAGGTCACAGTCAGCAAGACGGCCACAATCTACGAAGCGGCCAAGGAAATCGGGATCAAAATCCCGGTGCTCTGCTACGCCAAGAAGTTGATGCCCTACGGCGCCTGCCGGTTCTGTCTGGTGCAGGTTGAGCAGATGAAGGGTCGCCTCATCCCGGCCTGCACCACTCCGGTCAGCGAAGGGATGGTTGTGACAACCACCTCTGAAGAGATTGAGAAAGTTCGCAAGACGGTCATGGAATTCCTGTTGGTCAATCACGTGCTCGACTGCCCGGTCTGCGACAAGGGCGGCGAATGTGATTTGCAGGACCTGGCCTATGAGTTCGGTTCGACCAGTAATCGCTTCGAAGGTGAGAAATTTGACCTGCCAACCGACGAGGTCAACCCCCTGATCGAGCGCAACATGAACCGCTGCGTGCTTTGCGGGCGCTGTGTACGGGTCTGTGATGAGGTGGTCGGCTACGGCTCTTACTCGTTTATCAACCGTGGCTTTGAAACCAAGATCGCGACGGCTTATGATCGTGGCCTAAGCTGTGAATTCTGCGGCCAGTGCGTGTCGTTGTGCCCGGTCGGGGCGATCCTGCCGCGGCCGTTCAAGTTCAAGGCACGGCCATGGCAGATCAAGGAAGTCGATTCCGTCTGTGGTTACTGTGGTAACGGTTGCACGGTGACCCTTGGCGTCAAGGACAACAAGGTTGAAACCATCCGCTTCAACGATGAGATCGGTGTTAATGATGGCAACCTCTGCATTCGCGGGCGCTTCGGTTATTCCTATGTCAACCATGAGGATCGCCTGACCAAGCCTCTGGTGCGTAAAGACGGCCAGCTGGTAGAAGTTGAGTGGGATGAAGCCCTGCAGGTTGCAGCAGATGGTCTTGCCAAGGCTCAGCAGGGACAAGGTGCAGGCATCCTGTCCGGTGCCCGCCTGACCAACGAAGAACTTTTCATGCTCAAGCAGGTTGCCAAAACCCTGGGCACCGAAAACCTCGATAACTCGGGTGGCGAGTGCTACAAAGGTGTTACTGAAGGTCTCAAGGAGACCCTCGGTGTTGCTGCCTCCACCGGCACCTTCCCGCAGATTGAGCATGCTGATGTCATCCTGGCGATTCGCTCCGATTTCTATGAGACACATCCGGTTGTCGGTATGGTGGTCAACCAGGCGATTCGCCGCAACGAGGCACAGCTTTTGGTTGTTGCGGATAAAAAAGGCAAGCTGGACAAGTTACCAAGAGAGAAAACCCTCCTGAGTCAGCCCGGCCTGGAGCTGGATGTTATCAACGCGATGTGCAAGGTCCTGCTTGATGAAGGCCTGGCCAAAACCGACGGTGTTGACGGTGTCGAGGAGTTGCAGGCTGCGCTTGCCGACTTTGGTCTTGCCGAGGTTGCCAAGCGGACCGGTGTTGATGCTGCGGCCCTGCAAACTGCCGCCAAGCAGTTGGCCGGTGCGGGTAATGCCGCCATCCTGCTGGCGTATGGCTTGCCCTACCAGGGTCTGAGCACGGAACTGGCAACCGCAGCGGCAAATCTGGCGATGCTGACCGGGATTGCCGGAAGAGAAGGCAGCGGCCTGTATCTCTGTGGCGAAAAGGCGAACAGCCAGGGCGCTATCGACCTTGGAATCTTGCCGCAGGGGAACGGGTTGGGTGCCCGGGCGATGCTCGCAGCTGCCGCCGAGGGCAAACTGGATGCCCTGTACGTGGTCGCTGAAGACCCGTTGAGCAGCTACCCGGACCGCGACAGTATCGCCAAGTCGCTTGAAAATGTCCCGTTCCTGGTTGTGCAGGACCTGTTCCTGTCACCGACCGCCGAACAGGCAGACGTGGTTCTCCCTGCAGCGTCTTTCGCCGAGAAGGATGGCACTTTCACGAATGCCGAGCGCCGCATCCAGAGAGTTCGTCACGGGATCAAGAGCCCCGGCGAAGCCCGCAGCGACGGTGCGATTTTGACCTCCCTGGCCGGCAAGCTGGGCAGCAGCCTGGCCTTTACCGGCTCGGCAGCTATCTTCGCCGAAATCGGCAAGGAAGTCCCGGCTTACGCGGCATTCAATTACAACGAAATCGGTCCCCAGGGAGTCGTCTGGGGAGGTGAAACCCTGCAGCCGGCCAGCCGTAAGCTGGTTGCCGTCGCCGGCGGGGTTGCTGCCGATGGAGACTTCAAGCTGGTCACCGGCAGCGCGCTGTACCACAGCGGTACGATATCCACCAGGGCCAAGGGCCCGACGGCGGTTCTGTCCGAAGCCTATCTTGAGCTATGCCGCGAAGATGCTGCAGATCTCAAGGTTGCAGATGGTGACCTGGTCAAGGTGAGCGGTAACGGCACCGAGTTGAAGCTGAAAGCGAAGGTCGGCAACCGTTTGCCGAAGGGTGTTGTTTTTACCCCCTACCACTTTGCCGAGGCGCAGGTGAATCGTCTTTATAAGGGCGAAGCGGTTATCCCGGTCAAATTGAGCAAGTAATATTCGAACAACATCGCGAGAGATTCGGTTCTGCTCGTGGCATGAATAAATTTCGAAGAGCAAGATAAATCTGATAAGAGGAAGAGGAAGATCATGACGCCTGAAATGTTGAGCCTCTCAAACAGTCCCGGGATTTTTATCGGGGTCATGTTGGTGAAAATCCTGGTGGTCTTTATGGTCGTGATGCTGTCAGTTGCCTACGCAACCTGGTGGGAGCGCAAGATCATCGGCCACATGCAGACGCGCCTTGGCCCGATGCGCACCGGCTGGCACGGTCTCTTGCAGCCGTTTGCCGATGGCATCAAGCTGTTTTTCAAGGAAGAGATTATTCCGACCCAAGCGACAATTGTGCCGTTCCTGTTGGCGCCGGCGATGATTCTGGTCCCGGCACTGATTACGGTTGCAGTGATTCCGTTCGGCCCCGACCTGCACATTGGTAACTTCCTGATTCCCCAGCAGATTACCGATCTCAATGTCGGTGTCCTCTACATCCTGGCGTTTGCCGGCCTCGGCATCTACGGCATCGTACTGGCCGGATGGGCGTCGAACAGCAAGTACTCCCTGCTTGGTGGTGTGCGCGCCTCGGCCCAGATGATCTCTTACGAACTGGCCGCCGGTCTGACGATCATTGCCGTTTTCATGCTCTCGGAAACCTTGAGCCTGCGCGAAATCGTCGCCCTGCAGCAGGAGCCTCTCTGGGGTATCTGCTCTTTTGTTCCCAACTGGTACGTGTTCACCCAGCCCCTGGCTTTCGGGCTTTTCATCATAACGGGACTGGCCGAGATCAACCGGACACCCTTCGATATGCCTGAAGCGGAGAGCGAGCTGGTTTCCGGTTTCTGTACCGAATATTCCTCGATGAAGTATGCACTCTTCTTCTTGGCGGAATACGCCAACATGATCGTCATCTCGGCGATTACCGCTACGCTGTTCCTCGGTGGCTGGAGCGCGCCGCTCAACTGGGGACTCTTCAATATGATTCCCGGTTTCGTCTGGCTGTTGGCGAAGGTTTATTTCCTGATGTTCTGTTTCATGTGGCTGCGTGCGACCTTCCCCCGCGTCCGCTATGACCAGCTGATGCGCATGGGATGGAAAGTTCTCTTGCCCCTGGCCCTGGCCAACGTCGTGGTTACCGGCCTCGTGGTCGTGGTCCTGCAATAACCCGTTACCTTTGAGTCTTTAAGAGGTCTAGATCATGTTCAAAGAATTTGCCAAAGGGCTGAGCATCACCTTCAAACACCTGCTGCCGGGTCATTCGACGACCGTGCAGTACCCGAAAGTCAAGCTCACGCCGTCCGATCGTTTCCGCGGATTGCATCGCCTGGTCCCAGACCAGGACCGCGAAAAGTGCGTTGCTTGCTATCTCTGCCCGACTGTCTGTCCTGCCAAGTGCATCACAGTTGAGTC
>JAFDBW010000177.1 GCA_019313105.1 Deltaproteobacteria bacterium
CGCCACACTCGGCCTGCTCGACGAACGACCGAAGGTCGTGGTCAGAGGCGGTGGCTCACACAGGCACCTTCCCTCACTCGCCGTCACGGCTCATCCGGACACCAGGGCATGCACGCGTGCCGACCCTGGTTGAAGATCACTTCGAGGGCCGTCACGTCGACCTGCGCCCCTATATCCTCTACGGCGAGGACATCTATGTCATGCCCGGAGGGCTGACCCGGGTTGCGCTGAAGAAAGGCTCCCTGGTGGTCAACTCCAGCCAGGGTGGCGGCAGCAAGGATACCTGGGTGGTCGAGGCCTGTACGTTGCCGGGAGGGGGTGCCTCATGCTGAGTCGTGTTGCCGAATCGATGTACTGGCTGGCCCGTTATGTTGAGCGGGCTGAAAATGTGGCGCGCATTATGGACGCCAACTATCACATGATTCTTGACCTGCCAAGCGGAGTTGGTGAGCAGTGGGAGCCGCTGATCGTAACGACCGGCGACGAAGATCTGTTCAAGGAGTTCTACGATGATTTCAATGAAGAGAACGTGGTCCGGTTCTTGACATTCGACACCAGAAATCCTAATTCGATTCTTTCATGCCTGCAGATGGCCAGGGAAAATGCGCGCTCGGTGCGCGAATGGATCAGTTCCGAGATGTGGCAGCAGGTCAACACCTTCTACCTGCTCGTCAAGGAAGCCTCGCGCAAAAGCGGCGGGATCGAGCTCCCGCACGAATTTTTTGTCGAGGTCATGCTTGCCAGCCATCTCTTTACCGGTCTTTCGCAGAACACCATGACGCATGGTGATGGCTGGCAGTTCGCCCGTCTCGGCAGGATGCTCGAACGGGCCGACAAGACCGCCCGGATCATTGACGTCAAGTATTTTATCCTGCTGCCTTCGGTGGATTATGTCGGGACGCCTTACGACCATATCCTCTGGGGGTCGATTTTGCGCTCGGCAAGCGCCTTTGAAATGTATCGCAAGGATTATGGCCAGATTGTCCCTGACCAGATCATCGAGTTCCTGGTCCTTGATGCCGAGTTCCCGCGGGCGATTCACCATTGCCTGATCATCGCGGAGTTGTCGCTGCGCAATATTTCGGGGACCATGCGTGGCCGCTTTACCAACCGTGCCGAAAAATCACTCGGGCGTCTGCTGGCAGACCTCGATTACACGACCATTGATGATATCAAGGCAATTGGTCTTCATGAGTTTATCGACGATCTTCAGACCCGTCTGAATGATGTCAGCAATGTTGTTTTCGAGACATTTTTCTCGGTTTCCGCGGCGACCTATGCCGTGCAAGATCAATCACAGAGCTAGGAACCTGATCTTCAGACAGATTCCCGGGGAGTTATCCAGTTTATGTCCATCCGCGTTGCCTGCAGGCACATTACACATTACCGGTTTGACCGCCCTATCAACCTCTCCCCGCATGTCCTGCGACTGCGGCCGGCACCGCATTCGCGGACCCCGATCCGTGCCTATGCCATGCGCATCGCTCCCGATACACACTTCATCAACTGGCAGCAGGACCCTTTCGGCAACTACCTGGCACGGCTGGTGTTCCCCGAGAAGACCCGTGAGCTGAAAATCGAGGTCGAGGTGGTCGCCGACATGACCGTCATCAACCCGTTCGATTTTTTTGTCGAAGAATATGCCGAGAAAATCCCTTTTAGCTACGAAGCCCAATTACGCAAGGAGTTGACGCCTTACTTTGAATTGACTGAAAGCGGACCACTGCTGAGCGCCTGGCTGGAAAAGGTCGATCATTCGCCGACCACGACGGTTGATTTCCTGGTCAGCCTGAACCAGAGGGTCCGCGAGTCGGTCAATTACTCGGTGCGCATGGAGCCGGGGGTCCAGACCTGCGAAGAGACTCTTGAACGGGGGATTGGCTCCTGCAGGGATTCTGGCTGGCTGCTGGTGCAGATCCTGCGCCACCTTGGGCTCGCGGCACGTTTTGTCTCGGGCTATCTGATTCAGCTGACTGCCGATGAAAAATCGCTCGACGGGCCTTCCGGACCCGAGGCCGACTTTACTGACCTGCATGCCTGGGCGGAGGTCTATATCCCCGGCGCCGGCTGGATCGGGCTTGACCCGACCTCCGGGCTGTTTGCCGGAGAAGGCCATATCCCGCTGGCTTGTACACCACATTACTCGAGTGCGGCTCCGGTTACAGGCGCTATGGACAAGTGCGAAGTGAGCTTCGAATTCGAGAACAGCGTCAAACGTATCCATGAAGACCCGCGCGTGACCAAACCTTACAGCGACGAGCAATGGGCACGGATCGATGCCCTGGGAGAGCAGGTCGATGCGAATCTGACCAGCGGCGACGTTCGTCTGACCATGGGCGGAGAGCCGACTTTCGTTTCGATCGACGACATGGAAGGTGCGGAATGGAACACCAAGGCTGATGGTCCGCACAAAAGGGAGTTGGCCAACAACCTGGTCCGCCGCCTGCGCGAATCATTCAGCAGCGGCGGATTACTGCACTTCGGCCAGGGCAAATGGTACCCCGGTGAACAGTTGCCGCGCTGGGCTTATGGCTGTTTCTGGCGCAAGGACGGCGTACCGGTGTGGCAGAATCCTGAGCTGCTTGCCAATATCGCCGAAGATTACAAGATAACCCATGAGCACGCCGAGCGCTTCGCCGGTGAGCTGGCGAGACGGCTTGGTGTTAATCCTCAGCGGGTGGTGCCGGGCTACGAAGATATCTTTTATTACCTGTGGAAAGAGGGGACCCTGCCGAACAATGTCGACCCGCTAAAGGTCGATCTCAAGGACCCCCTGGAACGCCAATACCTAGCGACGCTGTTGGATAAAGGCCTCGGAACACCGACCGGCTACGCTCTGCCGCTGCAATGGGACGAAACAAGCGGTAGCTGGTACAGTGGCCCGTGGGAGTTCCGCCGGGAACAGATGTTCCTGATCCCGGGCGGCTCGGCTATGGGGTTGCGCCTGCCTCTCGAGTCGCTGCCCTGGGAGGCTCCGGAGAAACGGGAAACAGGTACCGAACATGACCAGTTCGGTGCCTTGCCGGTCCTCGGGGACTCCCATGGCGAAGTCGCCAAAAGATACAGCCAGGTAGAAAAACCGGTCCCGGCCCATCCAGAAATTCACGAACAGGCTCCTGCTGACGAAATTGGCGGCAAGAACCTGGTCAAGATTCCCCATACCGCACTTTGTGTCGAAGCCCGCGAAGGCCGTTTGCATGTTTTTATGGCCCCGCTGAAGAAGCTCGAACATTACCTGGACCTGATTGCGACGATCGAGGCGACCGCTGCCGAATTGTCCATGCCGGTGGTCATCGAAGGCTATGAACCGCCGCGCGACTATCGCCTCGAACGACTGCTGGTGACCCCGGACCCGGGCGTCATCGAGGTTAACATCCATCCGGCAGCCTCCTGGCGGGAACTGGTGGAGAATACCACGACCCTCTACGAGGAAGCCCGTCAGAGTCGTCTCGGTACCGAGAAATTCATGCTCGATGGCCGCCACTCGGGAACCGGTGGCGGCAATCATATCACGATCGGCGGAGCGACCCCGGCCGACAGCCCGGTGCTGAGACGTCCCGATCTGCTGCGCAGCCTGGTCACTTACTGGCAGCATCATCCGGGGCTTTCCTATCTCTTCTCCGGAATGTTCATCGGCCCGACCAGCCAGGCGCCGCGCGTCGACGAGGCGCGCAACGACGCACTTTACGAACTCGAGATTGCATTCCAGCAGATGCCCAAAGGGGAAGTCCCGGCCCCCTGGCTGGTTGACCGTCTGATGCGCAATCTTTTGATCGACATGACCGGCAACACCCACCGTGCCGAGTTCTGCATCGATAAACTTTATTCTCCCGACAGCTCTTCAGGACGCCTTGGCCTGGTCGAAATGCGTGCTTTTGAAATGCCTCCCCACGCCCGCATGAGCCTGGTGCAGAATCTGCTGCTGCGCACCCTGGTGGCCTGGTTCTGGGAAACGCCGTACGAACACGACCTGGTGCGTTGGGGGACGGAACTCCACGACCGGTTCCTGCTGCCGCACTTCGTCCGCGAGGATATGCGGGAAGTGGTGGTTGACCTCAACCGGGCCGGCTACAACTTCGAACTGGAGTGGTTCGAACCGTTCCTCGAATTCCGTTTCCCGCACTTCGGTTCGGTCAATATCGACGCGATGGAACTCGAATTGCGCTTTGCTATCGAGCCGTGGCACGTCCTTGGTGAAGAGATGGGCAGCCAGGGCACCGCCCGCTTCGTTGATTCTTCGGTAGAGCGGCTGCAACTACGGATCAACGGTCTGACTGAATTGCGCCACGTCGTGGTCTGCAATGGCCGCCGGCTTGCACTTCGCAGCACCGGACGCAAGGGCGAGTTCGTCGTCGGTGTCCGTTACCGGGCATGGCAGCCGCCTTCGGCGCTGCATCCGACGATCAAGCCGCACTCGCCGCTGGTTTTCAATGTCATTGATACCTGGAGCGGTCAGGCGATCGGCGGCTGCACCTACCACGTCTCCCATCCGGGCGGGCGCAGTTATGACGTCTTTCCGGTCAATGCCTTTGAGGCCGAAGCACGTCGTATCACGCGCTTTTGGGACCTTGGCGCTGAGCCGGGGGCGATCCAGACAGCACCACCCGCTTTTGCCGGACTTGGTACCTTTACGCCTGTCCCCGGTTCGTCCGTACCGATGACGCCGCCCGAAGAAGAACCGAACGAGGAGTTCCCTTATACCGTGGATTTGCGACGCCTTCCCGGACTATAATCGGGCCGAGGATAATCAATGCCATGTTGACGCTACGAGGCCCCTGCCGTGGAACCGTCCGATAAACAGATTTCCGGGTCAATTGCCCAGTTTTATGCCCCAAGGCTCGAAGCCTACGATGAGATGTATGCCGGTGAAGGAAAAATTCTCCCTCACTGGCGGGTTCTCATGCAGGAGCTTGATGAACTCGGTCGGGAGGGGTTAGAGCGCCGCCACCTGGAGGCCCAGCGCCTGCTGCGCGAGAACGGTGTCACGTTCAATATCTACGACGGGTTGCATGGTATGGCCCGACCCTGGGAGCTTGACCCGATCCCGCTGTTCATCAGTGCCGAAGAGTGGTCGATCATCGAGGCCGGACTGGTCCAGAGGGCGGAACTTCTCAACCTGGTCCTGGCAGACATTTACGGCCCTCAGCAGCTTTTGAAAGAAGGACTCCTGCCGCCTGAAGTGGTATTCGGCCATGCCGGTTTCCAACGCTCCTGCGTCGGCTCCATCAAAGCCGGTGACCGCGCACTCACCATCTGCTCTTCCAACCTTGCCCGTGGCCCGGATGGCCGCATGTGGGTGATTGATGACCGGGCGCAGTCTCCTTCCGGTGCCGGCTATGCACTGGAAAACCGCATGGTCATGACGCGCATCGCCCCGGCGCTTTTCCGTGATTGTCATGTTCGGCGGTTGGCCGGCTTCTTTCAGCCTTTCCGGGATCGGCTTGCGAGCCTCGCACCGCAGAACCGGGAAGATCCTAGGATCGTGGTTCTGACGCCGGGCCCCTACAGCCCGAGTTATTTCGAACATGCTTATCTCGCCAATTACCTCGGTTATACGTTGGTCCAGGGCGATGACCTGAGCGTCCGCGACGGGCGCGTCTGGCTGAAATCGCTGGAAGGGCTGCACCAGGTTGATGTCATCCTGCGACGGGTTGATGATGCCTACTGTGATCCGCTGGAATTGCGGGAAGACTCACGGCTCGGTGTGACCGGTCTGCTGCAGTCGGCCCGTCTTGGTCATGTAGCGATTGCCAACCCGATCGGCAGTTGTGTGCTGGAAAATCCCGGTCTGCTGGCTTTCCTCCCGGGGATTGCCAAGCACTTCTTCGGTGAAGATCTCATGCTTCCCTCGGTCGCAACCTGGTGGTGTGGTCAGGAAAACGAACGTCGATTCGTTCTCGAGAACCTGGAAAAGCTGGTTATAAAAACGATTCATCGCACACGCGGGTACCGCTCGATTTTTGGTGCTCAATTGACCCAATCCGAGCAGGCCGAATTGCGCGAGCGGATTCTGCACAAGCCATATCTGTACACTGGCCAGGAGATGGTCAGTTTTTCAACGGCCCCGTCGTTGGTTGATGGTCAGGTCGAGCCGCGTCACGCGATTCTTCGTTCTTTCCTGGTTGCTGGAAAAGGTGGTTATATCGCCATGCCTGGCGGCCTGACGCGAATTGCCTCCCGGGAAGGGGAACTGGTCGTTTCCAACCGGGCAGGTGGCTTGAGCAAGGACGCCTGGGTCCTGTCGAATGAACCGGTTGAATATGTCAGCCTGTGGAGGCAACCGAAACAGGAGCAGGTCCTGCAGTTTCGCACCGAGCCACTGCCGAGCCGCGCTGCGGATAATCTGTTCTGGGCCGGTCGCTACGTCGAGAGGGCTGAGGGGACCGCCCGTCTGTTGCGGGCGATCTATCTGCTCCGTAGGGAGTTGCGCGATGCCAACGGGGGGATGACCATCTCCTATCTTCACAACCTGTTGCGCGCCCTGACACATGTGACCGGGACTTATCCGGGGTTTGTCGATGAAGATGCCGAAAAACTACTAAAGAATCCTCGACCTGAGCTGCGTTCCCTGTTGCAGGATGCAAGTCGGGTCGGTAGCCTGACATCGACCCTGCAGGCCTTCGGCCAAGTTGCCATGACCGTCAGGGACCACTGGCCGACCGAAATCTGGAGGATTATCGACGCAATCCGGCAGGACTGGGCTGATGATGAAGCAACGCCTGGTCCGGGGAACTATCGTACCCAGGACCGCCTCGACCACCTGATCATGCAGCTGGTTGCCTTCAGCGGTCTGACTGCGGAGAGCATGGCCCGGGAATCCGGCTGGCTGCTGCTCGATATCGGTCGGCGGTTGGAGCGGGCCCTCGGGGTGATTTCTCTGCTGCGTGCCACCCTGGTTCCCGGTATGGATGATGCAACGAAAGGTCAGCTGATGGAGACGGTGTTGGTCATCTGTGACAGTCTAAACACCTACCGTCGGCGTTATCACTCGTACATGCATCTCCCCACCGTGCTCGAGCTGATCCTGATGGACCCTCACCATCCGAGGTCTTTGGCTTATCAGCTCAATTGCCTGCAGCAGCACGTCGCCGAATTGCCGCGCATCCAGGTGTCGCACCGTCTTGGCGATGATGAGAGGGCTGTCCTCGAGGCCTTTACCGCTCTGCGCCTGGCCGATGCTGTTGAATTGTCCAGGATTGGCGAGAGCGATGGTTACTGCAAGGGGCTGGAGGAATTGCTCTCCGCTCAAACAGAGAGCCTATGGCAATTGTCCGAGGTGATCACCGGCACCTATTTCAGTCATTCGCAACCGCCTCAACAGTTGTCGCCGCAGCATCAGGATGAAGACATATGAAATACCGTGTTACTCATACGACCGAGTTTACGTATGAAGCGCGGGTAGGGCTTTGTTATAACGAGGCCAGGTTGCTACCGCGCGATTTGCCGAACCAGAGAATTCTGACGGCAGGTTTGCAGATCGAGCCGGTCCCCTACGATTACTACGAGCGTTTAGACTACTTTGGTAACCGGACTGCTTATTTCTCCATTCAGCAGCCTCATGATCAGCTCTTCGTGACTGCGAACAGTGAGATTGAGACCAATGCCATCAAACTGCCCGCAGAGGCGGGAATCCTTGCCTGGGAGATGGCCCGGGAACGGTTGCGCAACACCAGGTCCGCAGAAGTACTCGACGCATCCCAATTTGTTCTCGATTCGCCTACGGTTGTTGTCAATGACCTGATTTTGGACTATGCCATGCTGTCTTTTTCGCCGGGGCAGCCACTGATCGATGCTGTAACCGACCTGATGCAGAGGATTTTTCACGAGTTCAATTACGATCCGGAATTCTCCACGATTGCCACTCCGCTGAAAGATGTTCTGGAACACCGTAGCGGCGTCTGTCAAGATTTCGCTCACCTGGCGATCGGTTGCCTGCGTTCCATGGGGCTGGCGGCACGCTATGTAAGCGGGTACATCGAGACCGAGCCCCCACCAGGTGAGGAGCGTCTGGTGGGCGCCGATGCTTCGCATGCGTGGTTCTCAGCCTACCTTCCTGAATACGGTTGGCTCGATTTCGACCCGACCAACAACCAGTTGCCCGGAGAGCGGTACATTTCGGTTGCCTGGGGGCGCGACTTTGCGGATGTGACACCCTTGAAAGGTGTGGCTTTTGGCAGTGGTGAACATGAGCTGAAAGTCTCTGTTGATGTCCTCGCGATTGAATGAGGATTGAAATGGTCGATAGTGTAACTCGATAGGAGGGCAAGACTGTGACTTTGAATTGCCAGGAAGTCCTGGATGAGATTCATCGCGAAATCCAGCCTTTGATCGGTCGAGGCACCATTCCGGACTATATCCCGCCTCTGGCCAAAGTCTCCGGAAAGAAATTCGGCATGGCTCTGCAGACAACCGATGGCCAGTCCTGCGAGATTGGTGATGCGGCAGAAAGGTTCTCCATCCAGAGTATCTCCAAGCTGTTTTCTTTGACACTGGCCTTTCGACTGGTTGGAACATCACTCTGGAAGAGGGTGGGCAGGGAGCCTTCCGGTACACCATTTAATTCCCTTGTGCAACTCGAATATGAACGTGGGATTCCCCGAAACCCTTTCATCAATGCCGGCGCCTTGGTGATTACGGATATTATCCTTGAACATGTTGACGATCCGCAAAAAACTTACTTGTCATTTCTGCAGCAGATTACTGGCATTCCTTCGGTGAAAATTTCGAAGACCGTTTACCAGGCTGAAATCAAATCCGGGCATCGCAATCGGGCGCTGGCCAACTTGCTCAAGGATTTTGGTAATCTCCGGCACAACGTGGAGGATGTTCTGTCCTTTTACTTTTTTCAGTGTGCGGTGATGATGAATTGCACAGAGCTGGCCATGGCGAGCCTGTTCTTGGCGAATAATGGGGAGGCTCCCGTCGCAGGCGAGGTCGTCAGCCAAAGGCATGCAAAACGGATCAACGCGGTCATGCTGACGTGTGGCACTTACGACGCAGCGGGTGATTTCGCCTATCGGGTTGGCCTGCCGGGGAAAAGCGGTGTGGGTGGCGGGATCGTGGCGGTTGTGCCGGGCAGGATGTCTCTGTGCGTGTGGTCGCCGGCACTGAATTCAGCCGGGAACTCTTATGCCGGGACCAAGGCCCTGGAACTGTTTACGACCAAGACCAGGCTCTCGGTTTTCTGAAAACAGCAGTTCAATGATGTTGAGAGTGAAAGGGACTTGACAACAAAAAGGCCACCGGTTTTCGGTGGCCTTTTTGCAGCATTGCGTAAGTTAACAGTTACTTCTTGTGGCAGTCGTTACACTTGGTCGGACCGTTCATCTCTTTGTGGCAGCCCTTGCAAGTCGTGTGGGCAAAGTCTTTGTCAACTGCGATCTTTGCCGGCTCGCCTTCGTGACACTTAGCACAATCGCCAAGCGCGTCCTGATGAGCCTTGTGATTAAAGGTTACGGTACCTTTCTTGTTGTCGTAGGTGTAGCTGTCCGCTGCGATAGCAACGTTGACACCGACGAATGCCAGCAGCATCATGATAATTACCAGTTTCTTCATTGTTTCCTCCTGATCCATAGAGTTTTAGTCCGGGCACGATTGCCTCAATATGTTTAGTGCATTTATAGCCGAACAGATCCGGAAAAACATCAGACATCGAGTTATATGTCGCTAGATGTAGAGTTATTTTCTATTAATTACAGCAACTTATCTGTCAAAAAATCTAGTAGGTAGACATGGCATTTTTCGTGTTTACTTGCTCTGTCGTCCCTTGGTAGACTCAGCGCCATGAATCACACCGGTTACGAAGACAGAGTGTCGACGGTTTGTATCGATGCAACGGAGGTCAAACGCATTCGCGAAGGTGCACAGCTTACCCAGCTGTACGTCAGCAAGGTGGTCGGTGTAACGACCGATACGATCTCTCGTTGGGAGAACAACCGCTACCCGACCATTCGTCGGGAAAATGCTCTGAAGCTGGCTGAAGCCCTGGACGTTCATCTCGACGATATCCTGCTGAAACCCGTCGCAGCCGAGTCAGACGCTGCAATCATTCCCCGGAAAAGATCACCGCTTGTGTGGCTGGTCCTTGCAGTTATTCTACTCAGCGCGATTTTAGTCATCGGCTCATTTCTGACTCAATCACCTCCTCCTGCCGTGGCTGTTACAGCAGAGAGGCTTCTGCCGGCTTATGCTGCGCCTGGCAGTACTATCCCAGTACAGATCCGTTTAACGCATCGCTCCCAAAGTGGCGGTATCATCCTGCGTGAATATTTCCCGGCTGGCTGGAAAATCATCCAGGCCAACCCACCAGCTTCGAGTCTGGATAATGTGCATGGCGTGGCGCGCTGGATTATCAAGGCCGGTGATGACCGAGACAGGGTTGTCTACCTGGTCCAGGTTGATGTCGAGGCAAAAACGGATCCAACCGAGAACTTTCAGGGTGAAATCATTTCCAGTATGGAAGGCAGCCAGTCAGCGATCCCGGTTCAGGGAGAGAGTTCTATCAAAGTCGCTCCTGTGCACTGGATTGACGCAAATGCTGATGGACGGATTGACGACGCAGAAATGCTCGAAGGCTCTTTCACCGTAGAGGATATGGCAGGCGTGCATATCAACTGGAATGACCTGGAAAGCCTCTGGGACGCAGGGAGTTATCGGTGGGATAAGAAGAAAGGCCGTTTTGTGCCTGAACCTGATTGACCGTAAGCACGGCACTCTTGACACGATTCCTGCGGTTCGTAGAAGAAAGCGCAGCGACCTTGTCGTTCAGGTCGCTGCGCGTTGGTTTTTTTCTCAACGATTTAGATCGGTTTCGGATTGCACAAATTCTCTTTCCTGTTGACCTTGACTCCGCAATTAGCACAGACATATTGCGGATTTTCGTAGAGCTTGTTGATCTCCTCGTTGAGTGCCGTTGCCTTCAATTGACACATATGTAGCTCACAATGTTCTTCCGGGTTTGAGCAATCATTTTCAGACATGGGAAAACCTCCTCGTGTTTTATTAAAAGTAACGCACTGGAATCATTAGTCAACCTGTCGAGAGCGATTCCATATCCTGTTTAGTACGAAAAGGTAGACGACGAGGTTGGTGAAAATGACCACAGCCCCCAGAAACCATTGCAATGAGCTGTCCAGGCGAAGCGGATAAATGATCGGGACCAAATAGTGTTCGATGAAACCACCGGAAAAACCGTGACCGGAAGCCAACTTTCTGAAGTGGTTCTCAAGCGGGGTCAATGGGCATGTTCTGCCGGCCCATTCCACCCATACTCCCCAAGCTGCTGCAGGCAGGTGAAACCAGATCATGCCGGTTCGGAACAGGCAGAGCAGGCCACCGAAGAGGACAAACAGGATAAAGCAGAGGTGCAGGGCCAGGGTCAGGTCAGCCAAAAAACGGTAGCCCACGATTCATTCCCGTAAAGACGAAAGAAATTCATTCACCAGGGCAAAATATTGCCGTCCGTTGTCGAACATGATGGTGTTGTGGTTGCCGTCCGGGAAAATCTTCAAGCTGGTCGGCCCGCTGCACCAGTCGGCCAAGCGCTCGGCATGGCTGACATCGATCAGTCCGTCGTGAAGCGTGTGCAGAATCAGGGCCGGTCTGGAAAAATCAGACATGATGGCCCTGATATCGATGGCCCCTCTGATAGCTGCTGCAAGCCCTGCCGGGGTCGTGCCGAGTTCTCCGGGGTCGACGCGCAGCAGCAGTCTTTCGATCGGGTCGGCAATGGCGCTCTCGAGAATCATCCCGGCGACATTCGGGAACAGTTCCGCTGCCTTGATCGCAAAGAGTGAGCCGACGGAACGTCCGAACAGGATGATTTTTTCCTCTGCGAATCCCGGAGCTTTGATCGTAGGTAATACGTCTTCGAGCATTTTGCCGAGCTGTGGAGTCCCCGTGGAACCGCCATAGCCACGGAACTCGGCAAAAAAACAGTTGCATCCCATACGGTTGATCAGCCCGGGAAAACCATCGAGATAGTCAGCGACGACTTCGCCGTTGCCATGGAAATGGACAACAGTCGGCGCAGCAGGGTCCATTTCATGGTATGCACAGGCCAGGCGTGTCCCGTCGGCACAAGCGACCCAGAACGGTTCCGCAGGGGCTTCCGCCCGGGGAAAAAAGTAGCGTTCACTGATCAGGTGGTGATCCAGAAGCGATGTCATGACTCATATCCCGGCAAACAGGCAACTATTTCTTGGTGACGACAAGCCAGAGCGCATGCACCATCCCTGGCAAGCCTCCCAGAAGGGTCAGAACGATGTTGACCCAGAAGTGCAGGGTCAACCCGACCTGCATGAACGCTGCAACAGGAGGCAGAAAAATAGCCAGAAGGATTTTGACAATGTCCATAACATGACTCCTTGAAAGATAAAATAATTGGCAGATAGTATAGCAGATTGGCTAGGTCATGTATGGTTGCTTGCAACGTCTTCAGTTGCATACGGCAGATGACAAAATGTGTCATTAGGCGGACACCATGTGTGACATGACATTGTTCCGGTACACATATACCGCTCTGGCGCCTGTAATGAGTATCGGCTCGTTCTGCGCGTAACTTATTGTAATAATTTTAGTTAACTGTAGGTGCCTTGTCTGCGTCGGCTTTTTTTAAGGTCTTGGCACGCAATTGGCAATCTCAATACTGCAAATAAAATTTGGGTCGCGCGGTATCCGGTCTGGCAGCGTCTAGAACATTGGAAAGAAAAACTCCCGGGTAGAGCGTGGTGAGCAAGCCTGTCATCGAACAGGAAGCCTGAAGCGACTTTCAGGGACCAAAATTCAAAGCAGGGCGCAGCCCAGCCAAACCGCCACCCAAAAGGTAATAACCCCGCCTCCTCCTTCGACGGGTAAAAGCTCGCCCCGGTTCTCCATGAATCGGGGTGAGCTTTTTTGGGCAGCCTGCGGAACCCCTCGGGGTATTTTTTGTAAATAACTATGTTGCAAGACGCGTTTTGGGGTATAATCAAACCACTGGATTTAATAGAATTATTACCCTGACCATAAAGAACAATATGACTCGTCTGAAACCCGCTTCGCTCGTCTTCTGCCTGTTTATCCTCTGCATCAGCCTGACAACTGCTTTTGCCCAATCAGCCGATGATTTGCAGGTCGATATCGTCGCTGTCGATCCTGCCGACAGCGCAACACTCGGCAATGATGAAAAGCTGTATGTCAAGGTCCGTTACGAGACAGAGATCCCGATGCGTTTCCAGGCTATTGCGATGCGCGAGGGTTCGCCTCTCGAGGTTGGGGCAATCAAGAATCCGGCGGCCTTGCATGCCCCCGGGGCAGGTGAGGCGCTGGCATGGGTCATGTACTTGAACCCGACACATGTCGATGCGGTGAGGATCGTTGTCCTGGATGAAGCGTGGCAGCCGGTACATCAGCTCTCACATCAAGCGGATGTGACATGGCAGGGCGTCGCTTCGGCTCAACCGAGAAAGCCGGCAGAATGGGTTCCTCCACTGATTAAGGCCGAACTCCGCAAGATCGATTATCTCTATGATCCTGCCCCTCAGAGATATGGAGTTCTCCTCGACATCCTATTCTTTCTCAACCTCGCAGCGATTCCTGTTTATGTCCTCTTGCAACTGCATATGTTGTGGCGTTACCGTTATCGCTGGCGCGAACTTGCCGTGATACCGATCTTTCCCTACTTAATTGTCGGGTTTTACGTCGTTGCAGGTTTGGATATCGAGACCTCATTCTTGGTGACTTTTCTCTTCCGTTACACGCTCTGCGCATTGTTATGGCTGGTTCTCGTGTGGCTGGCCAAGCGATTCTGGCAACATAAGCTTCCCCCACCAAAATTATATAAGCCACCGAAAGACTGATAGGTTCCCCATGCTAAAATCATAGACCCTGTTCGTGCTTTGGGCTGGCGGACTGGCTTGTTGAAAATCTCTCCTTATACAATCAGGAGAATTATTACCGGATCGTTGTAAATAATTAGAACCGGTTGACAGCCCTGCGATTAACGGTAAATTGAGCGATTATAAGATAAAGCCAAACCTGCCGTGAGGTGGGGACGGAAAGTCACGGGTCTTATCTTCAATTCCTTCAAGAGATCGCCGGGCTGCCAGAAACATCATTCTGGTAGCCCGGTTTTTTTAAAAGGCAAGACCTATATTTGGGATTGAAGTCAACTTAGCCTTGTCAATCGCAATCGTGACCTTGTCAAAGGATTTAGAGTGGAGGTTCCTTCATGTATATCCCGATTGTACTGAGTGGCGGTCAAGTAGACTTAGTCAGTAAAGAAGAGCTACAGTTTCTGCTGGATGTCCATCAGATCATGCTCTTTAAACGTTCGGATGGATGGGTGTTTGTGGGGCAGGACAAGATGCGCGTAGGGAGTGCCCCATACAATGGAAAAGAATTCCGAAAGCACGAGGACTTTTCAACCGTTCAGGATGAAGTGTTTTCACTAGACGCTTGATCTCATCTAGGCTGTGGGCGGGTTTTTAAAAATCTCCCATATTCCTTGTCACAGAGGAGAATGTGGTTCTTCAACCAGTCTCATAAAAAGCCGAGGACTGAGCTCGGAATGACTTCGTGATTCTTGGTATGGTTTTGTCTGAATTCAAGAACTATCCCGTTCATCTCATGATGTTCCTGGCAATGTTTCTTCAGAGCAGGATAGTTGCCCCTGCGCATAATCTCTTCCTCTGTCGTGAAATGAAGCTGTCGTGAAATGAAGCTGGATGTAATCGACGAGTTTCTGCAAAATCTGTGGAACTGTTTTGTCGCCTTTTTGGTCAATCATAGCATCAGATAGCTCGTTAATCATGTCAACCAACTGTCGGTGCTGCCTGTCTATTTCAGTAATGCCAATTTCGTAGCTGTCATCCCGGGCATGGAAACAACTGCATAAAATCTCCTTTCTCGAAAGAGCAGTTCATGACTGGCCTTCATGACCGGCTGAACTAATTTACCTCAGCCGTGACTTGAGGTCAAAACCAAAGAGAAAAGGGCTGAAGTGCCATAGAGATTCACCGGAGACGATCCGGAGCAAAACCCGGACCG
>JAFDBW010000178.1 GCA_019313105.1 Deltaproteobacteria bacterium
ATGCCGATACCATCCGAACGATCCTCGCCCGGCTCGATGAAACGGGCAAGCTCGAGAGCAGCTATCGTCCCGACCCGCACAGCCTCCAGCTGTTTGTCGACGGCCGCTCGATTCTCATCGACCTTGGCACCGGGCATGTCGTTCACGACCGCGCAATCCCGAGGCCGGTCCTGCGCGAGATGAACTTTCTGCACCTCAACCATCCCAAGAAAAGCTGGACCTGGATTGCCGACGTCTATGCCGTTGCCCTCGGATTCCTGGCGGTCAGCGGCATGCTGATGATCCGCCGCAAAACCATGCGCCGTGGGGCTGTCCTGACCGGCATCGGTTTTGTCATCCCCCTGCTGTTCCTGGTCCTCTACCTGTAAATTTTTATCCCCTTCGGCTCTATGTTTTGAATTTGACACCCTGTCAGGGCTGAGGTAGAAACATCTCAGGTTCATCGACGGTGCATGTTGACTGTTTACCGCGAATGGAGTTGTGATGAGCGTTGAAATTTTTCTGCATGCATTGACGTCGTATTTCGTCGTGATCGATCCGATCGGCTGCGCGTTGATCTTTCACGGCTTGACCTCGGACTGCGACCGGGCCTACGTACGCCAGATGGCATTCCGTTCGACGCTGATATCCTTGATCATCGTACTGGCATTCGCTTTCCTTGGCGAGGCCCTTCTGGTCAAGCTCGGAATCAGCATTGATGCTCTGCGCGTCGCCGGTGGGTTGCTGCTCTTTGTGACGGCATTCAACATGGTCACCAGGGGGGAGACCGGTAAAACGTGGGAGAGCGGCGCTGACGTCGATATCTCGGTTTTCCCGATGTCGATACCGCTGTTGGCCGGTCCGGGTTGTCTCACGGTGACAGTCCTGCTCTTTTCGAAAGCACCGGGCTTTGGGGAAAACGTCCTGCTGATTGCAGCCGTTGTCGTCATGTATGCTTGCGCCTTGGTTGCCCTTTCGCTGTCCAGCCGGATCAAGGATATTATCGGACGAACTGGTGATAACATCCTGCGTCGCCTGTTTGGTGTGATCCTGGCGGCCCTTTCGGTGCAGTTCATTGCCGACGGAATTCGTCAGATCGCAGCCGGTTGACAGCGCAATACGTCCGGGTATCCTAAGAATATCTATACCGTGCCGGTGTGGCAAGGTGTCATGCAAGCGGGTTCAGTACAAGGTTTGATTATGCGGGGTTACTATGGAATCTGCAGGTCTTTTGGAGAGGATCGAGGAGTGGTCGGTCGATCAACTGCGTGGCTACTGCGCCCATCATCATCCCGAGGATTACCAGCTGATCGATGTGCGCCAGTTGCAGCGGTACGAAAAAGAACGTCTGCCTGGCTCCCTCTGGATTCCGGCTGAGGAGCTGCCGACGAGGCTTGACAAGCTGAGTACGGACAAAACCACCATCGTTTACTGTGACCAGGGGGCGCTCAGTCGCGCTGCCGCACAGATCCTCGTGAAATCTGGTTTTTCAGATGTCCATATTCTGCAGGGTGGAGTCCATGCCTGGCAATATGGTTTTTCAACCGGGATGCCACACCAGGTGTATGGGCCGCTGATCAACGCTGATAAGGCAGAGGACCAGGCTGTCATTGCCTGGGCCATGGAAGAGACCGCGCGTCGTTTCTACCTAGAAATGGCTGATAGGCTCGACGAACCGGATGTCGCTGCGCTCTTTGCCGAACTGGCTGAAGCGGAGGATCATCACAAGGCGACACTCAAGGCGTTGTGGGAAGCCCTTGCCGGCTGCCTTGCCGCTGATGGTTTCCCTGCATCGCCTTTGTCGACAAGCGGTATCATGGAGGGCGGGATAGACCTTGATGAAGCCCTGAAGTGGGCGGAACAGAGCAGTACCGCAAAAATTATCGATTTTGCCATGGCCATGGAACTCAGCGCCTACGACCACTACCTCTACCTGCAGCGCAATTCGGATAATCCCGACAGCAAACGCCTCTTCGAGGTGATGGCTGACGAAGAACGTGCTCATCTCAGGGAACTCGGCAAATCCCTTGAGAAGATCCGAGGATTATAGCGAGAATTTTCAGCCAGCGGCTCAAATGATCGGGCATCGCATCCCCACCACACTCAGAACGGGTTGGTTGCAGCTTCTTCGCTGGCGAACAGAACGGCCTCTTTCATAAACTCCCTGAAATCATTTCGCAAATATTTTTCATGGCAGGCCAGATCTTCGGTTGCGTCCGCCAATGGCAGAGATTTACTCAAGCGCTGGGAGATCCTGTGCAGAGCTTTGCCGACCACTTCGAAATGCTGGTAGGAGACCAGCCAGTTGTGCTCGATCATGCGCGGAGCGACCACCTTGAGGTCGTCAGGCAATTTATGGTGGTTGGTTTGCAGGAGTTTGTAGAAGCGATTTGCGAAATCTTCAAGGGGCTCAGGAGAGTACCTGGACCATGAGGAGGCCAGGAAGTGATCGTAAAAAATATCGATAATAATCCCTCGCCCGTGGCCGTATTTCTGGTCCAGCCGGTTCCGGCTTCTGCGGGTATGGAGGTTGTTGTGGGAAAAGCTGTCGATGCGCCTATGCAGGTGCAGTCCCTGCGCTATCGTCCGGGGGTAGTCTTCGGGAATCGGACCTTTGACAAAATCGCCCATCAGTCCACCGAGTTGATGTCCCGGGTCCGGCCCGGCCAGAAAAAGGTGTACCAGATAATTCAAGGTCAGGTTCTTAGGATCTTGTTGTGCAGAATCAGGATCTCAAACGCCATTAATGCTTTGCTGGCGAGTTGCTGGACATCGACAACAGCCTGAGAGAGATCAGCATCGGGATCATCGACATAGATCAGGCCGACCACCCGGCCAAGCATGCTCATCGGGATGAGCAGCGCGGTGGTTGGTGAGGGCTTGCCGAGGAACGTCGTCAGGGCCAGGTTCGCTCCTCTATGCTGTATCGGACCGAGAAAATAACTGTTGCTCTCTACCGCGGTTTTCAACACCGAGGGTTCGGAGAGCGGTAACTGGAACTGATCAAATCCGGGGATCGGCACGCCTGCTTTCACCGAGCGCCAGCCGGTGACCTGCCCGGCCACGACCATGAACAGCGCAGCTCTCGCATAGTGGGCCCCGAGATGCTTGATAATTGCGTCGGCGACATCATTGCGGTCAGATGTTTTGATCAGGGCTTGGGAGGTGCTTGCAAGGGTGACCTCTTCTTCAACCAGATCTTCTATGACATCGATATCATCGAGCTCTTCGATCTCTTCGGGGGGTTGTTCCTGTTTTGCTTTTGCCGCCGTCGAGTCTGGTCTCTGGTAGATCTGTTCGGACCCGGGTTCACTGAGGTCCTCATCCGTTTCTGTCGCAGCAATCGGTCCTTCGGGTGTATGGAAGATTGGGGCCTTGTCCAGCTCGTCGCGGACATGCTGCGGCGGAGCGATATAGCGCATGGTCCGCTTGACGCCGTAGTAGTGTTCGAGGGCGAAAATGAGGCGAACTTCAAGCGCCAGAATCGGCTGAATAATGTACCCGGTGCGGAAAGAGATTTCATCAATAGATTTCAGGTCGTGGGGCGATTCCATCGCCAGGGTTAATTTCTTGCCGTTGACTGATACGGGAACGACTTTGTGCTTTTCTGCCAGCTCCGGGCTGATAATGTTGATGACATGCTCGGGAATATTCTCAAGCTGGTTAGGTTTCAGGCACGGGAGGTTAAGGAGATTCGTCAGGATTTCGGCAAGCACGTTTTCGGTGATTAAGCCCATTTCAATCAGGATGGTGCCGAGCGTGCCGCCAAAAATGACCTGGGCCTGCAAAGCTTCTTCAAGCTGAGCCTGGGTGAGCAGATTTTTCTTGATCAGTAATTCGCCGAGTCTGATAGCCATGAAGTGCCCCCTGGGATTCTACTGGATAACAGTGGTG
>JAFDBW010000179.1 GCA_019313105.1 Deltaproteobacteria bacterium
GTCAGTCTCCCCGGAGGATGTGCCATTGGCGCCCGGCCGATCAACCTGCATCTGAAGGGGCTGGAAGCAATGGGTGCGGAGATTCGTCTCGATCATGGTTACGTCGAGGCGAATGCGACGCAGCTTAAAGGAGCCCGGATTCATTTTGATGTGCCGACGGTTGGCGGGACGGAAAACCTGATGATGGCCGCGTCCCTGGCCAAAGGTACGACGATCCTGGAGAATGCCGCCAGGGAACCGGAGATTGTCGACCTGGCTAACGCCCTGCTGGGAATGGGGGCGAAAATCGAAGGCGCCGGGGCCGACACGATTACCATCGAGGGTGTCGACGAGCTGAAACCGATGGATTACCGGGTCATGCCGGACCGCATCGAGGCGGGGACTTTCCTGCTTGCGGCGGCCATGACCGGCGGTCGGATCGGGGTCAAGGGCGGCCGTGCGGAACACCTGGAGGCGTTGCTGAGCAAACTCGAGGAAGTCGGAGCGACGGTCGAAGCGGGTGAGGATACCCTCTGGGTCCAGGGCCCGGAAGAGCTCCGGTCGGTGAACATTAAGACCCAGCCGCATCCAGGCTTCCCGACTGACATGCAGGCCCAATTCATGGCTATGATGAGCCTTGCTAACGGTACCAGCATGATTACCGAAGCCGTGTTCGAGAACCGTTTCATGCATGTCTGTGAGTTACAGAGGATGGGTGCCGATATTTCGATCGAAGGTCACACGGCAACCGTAAAAGGCGTCAACGGGCTGCTGGGTGCCCCGGTGATGGCGACCGACCTGCGTGCCAGCGCCTGCCTGGTCCTTGCTGGACTGGCGGCGGATAATACCACCGAAATCAGTCGAATTTATCACCTGGATCGCGGCTACGAGAGACTCGAAGAGAAATTCCGCGGGCTGGGCGCGGATATCGAACGTGTCCCGGCATAAAAACTTAGTGACTGAGGGCAGGGGACTGGTTAAACTGCCAAATTATCTGACAGCTTGGTAAGCCCCTAGCCCCCAGCCTCCAGCCTCGGACTTATTATGATTGACTATCTGACCTTCGCCCTGCCCAAGGGGCGCATCATGCAGGACTCCATGGACCTGTTCGCCAGGATCGGCATCACCTGTCCGGAGATGGATGACCCCGGTCGCAAGCTGGTTTTTGAGAACCATGATGACAAGCTGCGATTTATGGCGGTTCGCGCCCAGGATGTGCCGACCTATGTGGAACATGGCTGCGCTGACATCGGTGTGGTCGGCAAGGACACCCTTCTGGAACAGGACCGGGACCTTTATGAGCCGCTTGATCTGCAGTTCGGTTACTGTCGCCTGGTCGTCGCCGAGCCGAAAGAGCTATGTCAGGATGATGACCCGGCAGGCTGGTCAAATATCCGGGTGGCCACCAAGTATCCGAATGTCACAGAAAAATTCTTCGCTGCCAAAGGCGTCCAGGTAGAAATTATCAAGCTGTACGGATCAATTGAGCTTTCGCCACTGGTCGGCCTGGCCGAACGGATCGTCGACCTGGTCTCGACCGGTGGGACCATGCGCGAAAATGGCCTGGTCGAAGTGGAGACGATTGCCGAGGTGACCAGTCGACTGATCGTCAACCGTGCCAGCCTCAAGACCAAGCACCGCCGCATCTCCCGATTGATTGAAGAGTTGGAAAAAGTCATCGAGGATGGCCCGCGGATTTCAGGTTAGGAACGCACGCAGAAGGAGAGGTGATGATTCGTTTTCTGCAATTTTCAGATGCCGGTTTTGAAGAGGCTTTTCGCACGATCAGCGAGCGTGGCGAGACGACTCCCGTCGGGATCTTGCAGACGGTCGAGGCGATCCTGGCCGATGTCCGCGAGCGCGGCGATGCGGCCCTTTGTGAATATACGGAACGCTTCGATCGCCTCAAGCTTGACGCCACGACCCTTGAAGTCTCCACAGCTGAAATTGAACAGGCGTTGGCCGCTGTTGACCGGGAAACTCTGGCGACATTGCAACTGGCTGCCGACCGGATTGCCACTTTCCATCGCCGGCAGAAGGAAGAGACCTGGCTGACAGACGATGAGTCCGATATCCGGCTTGGCCAGATGGTCACGCCCCTGGACCGGGTCGGCATTTACGTCCCCGGCGGCAAGGCGGCATACCCCTCTTCAGTGCTGATGAATGCCGTGCCGGCCAAGGTGGCCGGAGTGGGCGAAATTATCATGGTTGTGCCAATGCCCGACGGCGTGGTCAACCCATACGTTTTGGCAGCAGCCCATATCGCTGGTGTCGACCGGATTTTCAAGATCGGTGGTGCCCAGGCAGTCGCGGCCCTGGCTTACGGCACGGCGAGCATACCGAAAGTCGACAAGATCACCGGGCCGGGCAACATCTATGTGGCCACGGCCAAACGCCTGGTCTTTGGCACGGTTGATATTGACATGATCGCCGGCCCGAGTGAAATCCTGGTGATCAACGACGGCAGCGGCGAGCCGGCACATATCGCAGCCGACCTGCTGTCCCAGGCCGAACACGATGAGCTGGCCGCCTCGATCCTGATCACCACCGACGAAGCCTTCGGCCGCCGGGTGGTCGATGAACTTGAAAACCAGCTGGTATTGCTGTCACGTGCTGCGATTGCCCGCCAGTCGATCAACAACTACGGGGCGGTGATCGTTGCCCGTGACCTCGCCGAAGCGGCAGAGTTCAGCAACCGGATCGCCCCCGAACATCTCGAGCTGGCTGTTGCCGAGCCTTTCGAACTCTTGCCGCAGATCCGGCATGCCGGCGCGATTTTCCTTGGCCACAACACCCCGGAGGCCGCCGGTGATTATCTGGCCGGGCCGAACCATACTTTACCGACCGGAGGGACGGCGCGTTTCTTCTCGCCGCTTGGCACCGATGACTTCGTTAAGAAGTCGAGCCTGATCTCCTTCAGTAAAGAAGGGCTGGAGCGGCTTGGAAAGAGCATTGTCAGGATTGCCGAGCTCGAGGGGCTGGAAGCCCATGCCAAATCGGTATCGATCAGGCTGGGCAAGGAATAAACAGCAATAACTCTCTGGAGGAGACCATGGCACGGACCGCAACGATCAGCCGTAAGACCAAGGAAACCGAGATCAGTGTGACCCTCGACCTGGATGGTCGTGGTACGCACCAGATTGAATCCGGTGTGCCCTTTCTCGATCACATGCTGACCCAGATAGCCCGGCACGGGTTCTTCGACCTGCAGGTCAGTGCCAAGGGCGACCTGGAGATTGATGCCCACCACACCGTTGAAGACCTCGGGATTTGTCTTGGTGAAGCCTTCAAAAAGGCGCTTGGTGACAAGTCAGGGGTTCGCCGTTATGGCCGAGGCAGCATGCCGATGCACGAAGCGCTGGCCGCAGTGGTTCTCGATTTCTCCGGCCGGCCGTTTCTCGTCTATAACGTCCCCCTGCCGAAAGCCCAGGTCGGCAACTTCGAGCTGGAGTTGGTCGAGGAGTTCTTCACGGCGTTCTGTAACCACGCCGGCGCCAATGTGCACGTCAACCTGGCCTATGGCGACAACCTGCACCACATCGTCGAGGCGGTTTTCAAAGCGTTCGCCCGGGCTCTGGATGAAGCGACCCAGCTGGACCCCAGGGTCGAAGGAGTCCTCTCTTCCAAGGGGACGTTGGAGTAAGCATTTGGCAAGTGAATCCAGAATTCAGTATCCAGCATGCCCAATTGTGATGCCCTTCTTCTGAATCCCTGATTCTGAATACGGAATAGTTAGAGACGTGATTACCATCATCGATTATGAAATGGGCAACCTGCGCAGCGTTGAGAAGGCTTTTGAAAAGCTCGGTTTCGATGCGCGGGTCAGCAACAACCCCGATGACCTGCTGACCACAGACAAAGTCGTTCTGCCAGGTGTCGGTGCCTTCAAGGATTGCATCACCAACCTGCGTGACGGGGGCTTTGTTGAGCCGTTGTTGCAGCACGTTGAGGCCGGCAAGCCGTTGCTCGGCATCTGCGTCGGTATGCAGATGCTGTTTGATGAAAGCGAAGAGTTCGGTCGTCACAAAGGCCTCGGTTTGATTCCCGGCAAAGTGACCCGTTTCCCGGCAGGGATGGAAGAGCGCGGGGAGCGTCTCAAGGTCCCCCATATGGGCTGGAATACTATCCAGATCCAGCGGCCGGCGCCAATCTTCAAGGACACCGCAGAGGGCAGCTATGTTTATTTCGTGCACTCCTATTACTGTGCTGCCGACAATCCAGACGATGTCGCGGCGAGCTGCCGCTACGGAGACATCGTGTTCACTGCGGCAATCTGGCGCGACAACCTCATGGCCACCCAGTTCCACCCGGAGAAGAGCCAGGATGTCGGCCTGAAGATTTTCGAAAACTTCGGGGGACTTTAAACTTGCCACAAAGGCTCCAAGTTACCAAGGTTTCATAATGTATAGAGCTCCCTGTTTGTTAACGATGACAGTCTAGAGATTCTGAAGCTATAAAGACAATTGCCTTTTGCTTTGTGTCTTGGAGTCTTTTTGGCTATGGAAGGTTTAAATGATTATTTTACCCGCAATTGATTTGAAAGAAGGCAAGTGTGTCCGTCTCGAACAGGGTCTGATGGATCGGGACACCGTCTACAATGAAAACCCGGGCGCGCAGGCACGCATCTGGCAGGAGCAGGGTGGTGAACTGCTGCACATTGTCGATCTCGACGGGGCTTTTGCCGGAGTGCCGAAAAACCGGGAAGCGATCAAGGCCATTATTGACGCCATCGACATCCCCTCTGAACTGGGTGGTGGTATTCGTGATATGCAGACCATTGAGGCCTACCTGGAGCTCGGTATCGACCGGGTGATTCTCGGTACTGTCGCCAAGGAGAATCCGGCCCTGGTCAAAGAGGCCTGCAAGAAATATCCGGCGAGGATCGTGGTTGGTATTGACGCCAGGGACGGTCTGGTAGCCGTGCGTGGCTGGGCCGATGTGACCGAAAAGCAGGCGACCGAGATGGCCAAGGAGATGGAAGGCTTTGGTGTCGTGGCAATTATCTACACTGATATCGCTCGTGACGGCATGATGCAAGGGCCGAATATCGATGCGACCAGGGCTCTGGCCGAGTCGATCAATATCCCGGTGATTGCATCCGGCGGTCTGTCGACCCTGGATGATATCCGACGGTTGATGGCGATCGAGTCCTCCGGTGTGACCGGGGTGATCACCGGCAAGGCGATCTACTCCGGGGCCATTGAACTGCGAGAAGCGGTGGCTTTGACCAAGGGGGAGATTGCGTAGCATGTTGGCAAAACGAATCATCCCCTGTCTCGACGTCAAGGACGGCCGGGTTGTCAAAGGAGTCAATTTTGTCGGTTTGCGTGATGCCGGTGACCCGGTCGAAGCAGCTGAAGCTTATGATCTCCAGGGTGCCGACGAGTTGACTTTTCTAGACATTACGGCCTCCAGTGACAAGCGCAATATCATCCTCGACGTGGTGGCCCGCACGGCCGAACGGGTTTTCATGCCGCTGACGGTTGGCGGCGGAGTCCGCGAGATTGCCGATATCCGTAACCTGCTCAACGCCGGTGCCGACAAGGTATCAATCAACACCGCGGCGGTGCATCGCCCTGAATTCGTCCGTGAGGCCGCGGAGCGTTTCGGTTCCCAGTGCATCGTCGTCGCCATCGATGCCAGGCGTGTCCCGGACAGTGAACCATTAGCCTGGGAGGTTTATACCCACGGCGGACGGAATCCGACCGGCATCGATGCCCTGGAATGGGCCGAACGGATGGAAAGTTACGGTGCCGGAGAGATCCTTTTAACCTCGATGGATTGCGATGGCACCAAGGACGGTTATGATATTCCCCTGACTCGTGCGGTCAGTGACCGGGTTGATATCCCGGTTATCGCCTCGGGCGGCGTCGGCAACCTCGAGCACATCCGCGAGGGTCTCGTTGAAGGAGGTGCCAGTGCGGCCTTGGCGGCGAGTATCTTTCACTTTCGCGAATATACGATAGGTGAATGCAAGAAATATCTGCGCGAGCACGATGTGCCGGTACGGATTTGATTCTCTGGAAACAGATTTTTTGGTTGCAAAGGTTGAAAAACGCAAGAAGCTATTGATCCGCTTTGTGTTTTAATGACTGATGGCCCTCTGGGATTTTTGATCCTCAGTTAAGGTTGAACAGATGAAAAATGAAAAAAATATTCTGGACGCTGTTTATGAGATGATCCAGGAACGCAAAAACAACCCATCGGCGAAGTCTTATGTTGCCTCACTCTACGCCAAGGGGCTGGACAAGATTCTTGGCAAGATCGGTGAAGAGGCAACCGAGGTGGCCGTAGCCGGCAAAGGCGGCAAGACTGATGAGGTGGTCAGTGAGGTTGCAGACCTCTGGTTCCACACCCTGGTACTGCTGAGTTATTACGATCTGCCTCCGGAACAAATTTACGCAGAACTTGAGCGCCGTTTCGGCACGTCTGGCCTGGAGGAAAAGGCCGGGCGGGTCCGCAGATCCGGCGGGGGATATGAACGACTTATGAGTATTCAGGATCGATTGAGTGAGGAAATGAAGGCCGCGATGAGGGCCAGGGACAGTCTGCGCCTGGGGACCATCCGCATGGCGCGCACAGCTCTGAAAAATGCTGAAATAGAAGCGCGCCATGCGCTGGATGATGCCGCGGCGATCAAGGTCCTCTCTACCCTGGTCAAGCAGCGGCGCGAGGCGGCAGAAGCCTACCGGGCGACTCGCCCGGAGCTGGCAGACAAGGAAGAACAGGAACTGCTCGTCTTGCAGGAATTTCTCCCTGCCCAGTTGAGTGAAGCAGAGCTCGAAGAGATAATTGTCAAGGCGATCGCTGAATCCGGTGCCAGCTCCATGCGCGATATGGGGGCAGTGATGAAACTGGTTACTCCCCAGACCACAGGTCGTGCCGATGGCAAACTGGTTAGCGAAATAGTCCGTAAACAACTGGCGGGGTAAGCTTCGAGAGGGCCTGAATAAGATCATGAACGGCATCGATATTGCCATCCTTGTCATCCTCTGCGGCTTTTTGCTGAAGGGGTTGTTGCGTGGCCTGCTCAAGGAAGTCTGTTCCCTGGCAGGCCTTTTTGTCGGTGCTTTTCTGGCCTTCCGTTACCATGGGCCACTGGCGGAAGCCCTGCTCAAGCAGGTCGACCTGCCCGCCGAGATGGCCGTGGCGATTACCTTTACCGTGCTTTTCTTGGCAACCATGATTTTCTTCATGGTGCTCGGATTCCTTCTGTCCCGGATTGTCAAGCTTCTGTTCCTCGGCGGCTTCAATCGGTTGATCGGCGGCTTCTTCGGCCTGTCTCAGGGGGTGCTGCTGCTGGCGGTGTTGCTCTTCGCACTCTCTCTGCGACCACTGCCCTGGGGTATGGATAAAGTCATGAAAAAGGCCTACCTGGCGCCGCCGTTTGTTGACCTGGGTGATGCCGTTCTGCAGGGGAGCCAGCGTGTTTTGAAATGATATCTGAGAATCAGGGGGCTCATCACGGATTACCGGCGGACAGTCTGGTGCAGCTTGAATTCGGCAAGGTCGTCAACCTGGTCGTCGGCAGGACCCAGACGCCCTACGGTCGGGCTCTGGCTACAGCGCTGTTGCCGCTGAACGACCGTGAGCCTATCCTCGAGGCTTTGCAGGAGGCCGAAGAAGCCGGGACGGTACTCAGGGAGGACGGACCCCTTTCCCTTGGCTCCGGCGCCGACCTGCTGCCGCATCTAGCTCCTCTGCAGACCGAGGGCCTGCGCCTGGAAGCCGATGTGCTGCGTGACGTTCAGGCCGCACTTGAAGCTGCTGCCGCGTGCCGGCAACAGCTGCTGGCAAGTGAAGTCTGTCCCCGTCTGCAAATTTTTGCCCGGCGATTAACTCCGGTTCCCGAGCTGGCGGCAGAAATCAGGCGTAGTATCGGCCCGCGCGCCGAGATTCTCGACACGGCGTCCTTTGAGTTGGCAGAGCTGCGCGGCAGCTTGCAAAGCGAGCGGGGGCGGGTCAAGCGTCAGCTGGAAAAACTGCTGCAGGATGAACGCCTCCAAGGGGTCTTCCAGGAAGCGCTGATCACTGACCGCAACGGACGTTATGTCGTACCGGTGCGGGCCGATCACAGCGGGCATTTGAAAGGCTTTGTCCACGATGTCTCAGCCAGCGGCCAGACCCTTTACCTCGAGCCGGCGGCAACCCTGGAAAGCAACAACCGCGTGCAGACGCTGATTCATCAGATCGGCCGCGAAGAACAGCGAGTCCTGGCGCGATTGACTGTCAGTGTGCGCAAGGTGCGCCGGGAACTGGCGGAAAACCAGGCGATCCTGGCCCGTCTGGACCTGCGTCAGGCAATCGCCAGGCTGACCGTTGACATGGATGGCGTTGTCCCCGAACTGGCGGAGTTGCCCTGCATGGACTTGCGTGGTGCCCGTCACCCGCTGCTGGTCACAGCAATGCAGACCAACCAGCAGGCGCCGACAGTGGTGCCGATCGATCTGCGCCTGCCGGTCGATTGCCAGGCCCTGATCATCAGTGGCCCGAATACCGGCGGCAAAACCGTGACGCTGAAAACGGCCGGTCTGCTGGTACTCATGGTGCGCGCTGGTCTGCCGGTCCCCTGCCAGCCAGGCAGCAGGGTGTTCCCATTTGCTCCGGTGATGACCGATATCGGCGATGAACAGAGTATTGAAGCGAGCCTGTCGACCTATTCCGGACACCTGATGCGCTGGCGTAATATCCTGGCTCGGGCCGACAGCGAAACCCTGGTCCTGATGGATGAACTCGGGACCGGCACCGATCCCGGCGAGGGCTCGGCCCTTGCCCTGGCCACGGTTGACTTCCTGCGGGCTCTCGGCGCTCGCGTCATGGCGACCACGCATCTGCACGTGGTCAAGGGCTATGCCCAGCTCGAGGACCTGGTCGAAAATGCCGCAGTAGAATTCGACACGCAAACGCTGCAGCCAACCTACCGGCTGCATTACGGAATCCCCGGGGCCAGCCATGCTTTTACCATTGCACAACGGATCGGTCTGCCGGAAGATCTTCTCGCCGCCGCAGATCGCTATCTTGGCCAGGACGAGCGTGAAGGCGGTGCGATTATCGAAAGGCTGCAGGCTGTACGGGCGACTCTCGATGAAGAACTACATAGGGCCAGGAGCCTGAGGTCCTCGGCGGAGGCTGAGAAGCACCGCATCCATGATGATCGCAAAGCTCTCGAGGTCCGGCGTCGGGAGATACTCGAAGATGCGCGGCAGCAGGGGATAAAGATTCTCACGGCTGCAGAAGAAAAGCTGCAGGAGATTTTCCGCAAGGTGCCAAAGGAGGCTGTCGTGCCGCGGGAGCGTGCTGAATTGACCAGAACTGTGAGGACGCTCCGCGAAAGTCTGCCTGAGCCCTTGCCGCAAGGCCCCCAGCGGATCCCGGAAGAGGTCGCGGTCAGGGAGCTCCTTTATCTGCCGGCCCTTGGCGTGGAAGCTGAAGTGACTCATGTTGATGGTGACCGGATCGAACTGCAGGCCGGTGGCAAAAAGCTGCGCCAGCCGCGGCAGGCCCTTCGACAATTCGAGCCCCGTCGGTTTGCCGAACAGCGAAAGTCCGTGCCAAAGGTCCGCGACCGGGTTGAGCGCAAGGCTTTTCTGCCGCGCCTGGTCCTGGTCGGCAAGCGGGTCGAGGATGCCCAGGGTTTGCTCGGCAGATTCCTCGACGAGGCTCTGCTGCACGGTGAACAGGAGCTGGAGATCGTCCATGGCGCAGGTCAGGGGATTCTGCGCAAAGCGGTCAGGGAATTCCTGGCGGCGCGCGGCGAGGTCAGCGTGTTTCATGCTGCAGGGCCGGAGCAGGGTGGTGACAACGTGACAGTGGTGGAGTTGCGACACTGATGGGACGCATAGCTGAAGAAAAGATCCAGGAAATCCGTGACCGAGTCGATATTGTCGAGGTGGTCTCGGGCTATCTGCCCCTCAAGCGGTCGGGAGTCAACCACCAGGGTCTCTGTCCTTTCCACCAGGAAAAGACTCCCTCGTTCAATGTCAACTCGGCGCGCCAGATATTCCATTGTTTTGGCTGTGGTGTGGGCGGCAACGTCTTTTCGTTCATCATGCGCATGGATGGATTGAGCTTTCCGGATGCGGTCAGGCGGCTCGGCGAAAAAGTTGGTATCGAAGTCGAAGAGGAAGAGGTCTCACCGGCCGAGGTCCGCCGTCGCGAGGCCCGGGAAAGACTGGCGCGAATCAACGAGGTCGCCGGCAGCTTCTACCATCAACTGTTGCTCGATGACGCCGCCGGCGCTCCCGGTCGTCGTTACCTGCGCCAGCGTGGATACGAAGGGGAGACGGTGCGCGCTTTCCAGCTTGGTTTTGCGCCGGAAGGATGGGAGACTCTGGCGAGCCATCTGGCCGGGAAGAACTTCTCTGCCGAGGATGTTCGCAACACCGGCCTGGTCCGCCCCGGCAAACAGGACCGCGGCGATTATGACCTGTTCCGCAACCGGCTGCTCTTTCCGATTCATGATCTGCAGGGACGCATGGTGGCTTTTGGTGGCCGGGTGCTTGACGACAGTCTGCCGAAATACATCAATTCCCCGGAGACCGATGTGTATCACAAGGGGCAGGTCCTTTACGGTCTGTACCAGGCGCGCGATGCCATACGGCACAGCGATACGGTGCTCGTCGTCGAAGGCTATTTTGATGTCCTGGCCCTGCACCAGGCCGGGTTCTCCAATGCTGTCGCGACCTGCGGTACGGCACTGACTCCGGACCATGCCCGCCTGCTTAAGCGTTACGCCGACAAGATATTGCTGATCTTCGACGAGGATGCCGCCGGCCGCCAGGCGACTTTCCGGGCCATGGATGCCCTGCTGCCATCCGGTCTTGCCGTCAGCGTGGTTGCCATGCCGGCCGGGGAGGACCCGGATTCCCTGCTCAAGACCCGCGGCGAAGAAGGTTTTCGCCGCTGCCTGGATGCGGCACGCCCGGTTCTGGAAGTCTTCATCGATGATCAGCTGCGCAGTAACGATGATACTGTCGAGGGGCGTGCGCGAGCGGCCAACCAGGCCCTTGAGCGGATTCGGCGGCTTCCGGAAGAGTTGGAGCGCAGCCTGTACCTGCAGCGGCTTGCGAAGCTGATCGGCCTGAATGTCGAAGACCTGCAGTCAAAATTGCGTGGCAGTCGCCCGGCAGCCTCTCCGGTGCGTCGTCCGACGACTCAGTCGGCTCCGTCATATAAACCGGTAACAGCAACGGGACAGGCGCAGAAATACCTGTTACGCTTGATGCTGGTTGATGAACAATTGCGAAAAAGCGTTCGCGAGGCAGGAACCGTAGAGCTCTTCCTTGACGACCAGTATCGGGGTCTTGCGGAACATCTTCTCGCCAGCGAGGATGCCGCAGGCAAGCTGCCGGAAAACCTGATAAACTCAGCACTTGATGAGGCCAGCCAATCGCTTCTGGCCGGCCTGGTCATGCAGGAGGACCAGGGCTGGGCGGACAACCCGGAAAAGATTTTCGAGGATTGTCGCCGGGCCGCAGCCAACACCAGGTTGAAGCAGCGTCTGCAGGAGGTCAGCAGCCTCCTTGAAGAGGCGCGCCAGAGCGGCGACGAGACTGCCGAGGTGCAGCACTTGCGTGAATACACAGAGATCAGCCAGAAACTCAAAAAAAAGCTTTGAAATATAAAGCTTTTTACATATAATACAAAGCTTGTCCAAAAAATGCTATTCTGTGATCAGGATAAGTATCTTTGAGGGGCGTATTAATGGCCAAAAAGACCAGTATTGAAGAAGTCCAGCAGCTGATTGACCTCGGCAAGGAAAAGGGTTATCTCACCTACGATGAGGTCAATGATATCCTGCCAGCCGATATGGTGTCTTCCGAACAGCTTGACGACGTCATGAGCATGTTTGGTGAGATGGATATCGAGGTGGTTGAGGCTGAACAGAAATCCACGTCAAACAAGCAACAATCGCAGGGTTCTTCCAGCAGCGACGACAGCGAGGAAGAGACTGAGTTTGACACCGATGTCATGGGCCGCACCAGCGACGCGGTGCGCATGTACCTGCGCGAGATGGGCCAGGTTTCACTGCTGACGCGGGAAGGCGAAGTCGAAATCGCCAAGCGCATCGAAGAGGGTGAAGCCCTGGTTGCCAGGGTGATTGTCAAGACGCCGATCGCCTTTAAGGAGGTTGTCACTCTTGGCGAACGTCACCAGAAAGGCCAGATCAGCGTTGCCGAGATCACCAAGGATTATGACGAAGAAGAAGGCAGCGAAGCAGAGGAAAGACACCGTGAGCGCGTGGTCGCACTGATCGAGGAGATCAAGACCCGCTACGAACGTTTTATGGCCCTGCGCGACGAGGCTGCTGCTGCGAACAAAACCAAGCGCAAGCCTCTCGACAAGGAAATGGAAAACCTGAAGGCGGAAATGGGTGATCTGATGAACCAGATCCGTCTCAAGGATTACCAGATTGCCAAAATTGTGGACCGGCTCAAGGAGCTGGCCAAGCAGGTCAAAAAGGCCAAGCAGGAAGTCAAGGCCTGTGAAGAGTCCCTGGGCCGTCCTTACGTGGACATCAGCAAGCTGCTGCGCAAGATGCGCAAAAGCGAAAACGAGGCCCGGAGTGTTGCCGACGAACTCAACCGCCCGATGGATACCCTCCTGGTGGTCGAAAAACGCCTGAAGGGGGCTGATCGGAAGTTCGCCAAGGTCGAAGAGGAATCAGGTTTCGCCCCGGAGGAACTGCTCGAATCCCTCAAGGAAGTGAACAAGGGTGAGTGGCGTGCCAAGCAGGCCAAGACCGAACTGGTCGAAGCCAACCTGCGCCTGGTTGTTTCCATCGCGAAGAAATATACGAATCGCGGCCTGCAGTTTCTCGACCTCATCCAGGAAGGCAATATCGGCCTGATGAAAGCGGTCGACAAGTTCGAGTACCAGCGCGGCTACAAGTTTTCAACCTACGCGACCTGGTGGATCCGCCAGGCGATTACCCGCGCCATCGCCGACCAGGCCCGCACCATTCGCATCCCGGTGCATATGATTGAAACGATCAACAAGTTGATCCGTACCAGCCGTCAGCTGGTCCAGGAGATTGGCCGGGAGCCAACCCCCGAAGAGATCGCCGAGCGTATGGAGTTGCCGCTTGAGAAGGTGCGCCGGGTATTGAAAATCGCCAAGGAGCCGATCAGCCTGGAGACCCCGATTGGTGAGGAAGAGGACTCCTCACTGGGAGACTTCATCGAGGATAAGGGTGTTGTCTCCCCCCTCGAGGCAGTCATCAAGGGCAACCTCTCCGACCAGACGGCCAAGGTCCTTGCGACCCTTACGCCGCGTGAGGAGAGGGTCCTGCGCATGCGTTTCGGGATCGGCGAGAAGTCGGACCATACCCTCGAGGAAGTCGGTCAGGACTTTGCTGTTACCCGTGAACGGATTCGCCAGATCGAAGCCAAGGCGCTGCGCAAGTTGCGGCATCCGAGCCGCGCCAAGCGACTGAAGAGTTTTATGGAAACCGGTGGTAACAACTAGGTTATATTGATGTTGTCCATTTGTTGAAAAGAGATGCTGATGTATTGTTTGATCCTTTAGAGAGA
>JAFDBW010000180.1 GCA_019313105.1 Deltaproteobacteria bacterium
CCGGTGCTTCTCAACGGTTTCATCTTCGGGATCGGGAACTGCACAGTTCTCGACTTGGGTACGGGCAATGGCATCATCCCTTTACTTTTGTCTACACGCAATGAAGCACGGTCAATCACCGGTGTTGAACTACAACAGCAGATGGCGCAACGGGCCGGACGAACCATCCAGCTGAACGGGCTGCAGGCATCGGTCACGATTGTTCAGGGTGATATCCGTGATCTGCCATGTGACGGGCTGGAGGCCGCCGCATTTGATGTTGTGACGGCGAATCCTCCGTACCGGGAAGCGGGGACCGGCCGGGTGGCCGTTGATGATGAACGGGGCATGGCACGCCATGAGCTTGCCGGTGGGCTGCATGCCTTCTTACGGGCGGCGAACGCCATGCTCAAAAGTGGCGGTAGTTTTTATATCGTCTATCTCGCAGAGCGTCTTGCGGAGCTCCTTACCGGGATGGCCTCATTCAACCTGGAACCGAAACGGCTGCGCTTCGTTCATCCCCGCGAGGGTCAACCTGCCAGGCTGGTTTTGACCCAGGGCCGCAAAAACGGCAGGCCGGGCATGAAAGTTGAACCGCCTCTGCTTGTCTACCAGGGCGAAGGGCGGGATTATACCGACGAGGTTTTAATTATGTATGGACTTGGGGAGAGAATAGAAGTAAGGGGTAAGGGGTAACGGCTAATTGTTGAGTGCCACCACATCGCTAACGGAAAAATGTGCCATAAGATCGATAACAGCCTGAGAATCCGCGCTGAAGGAAGAATATCAATACTTACAGTGAGGTCGCTCTAAGTGTCCGTAACAAGATGACAAAATCATGGCAATAAAGTTACCAGCAGTTATTTTCTAATAGAAATTTCAATGCTCTTTTAGCGATGTGGTGGCACAAAAAACTGTAAGCGATGTCCTGGCACTTAACAGCTAATGGATAATGGATAACCCCACTAACCACTAACGGCCCCCGCCTTTAAAAGTCTCATCTGTTTCTGCAGGAACTTCTCCATCTCATCTCTCAACTCGGTGTCTTTTACGGCACTCAGTAAATCTTCCACCTGTTTCTTTTCCTTGTCATCCAGCTTGACCATGCGCCACGCTGGTGGCGGCTCCACCGGTTTGTCGGGGTGCACGTCGACCTTGCCATGCTTGAGGTAGAGGTCCTTGATCGTCGCTTCGCCCAATTCGGCATTCAACCGGGAAAGGATCTTGGGCTTCATCAGCTGCAGCTGTTGCATCCAGGCCGGCTGGTCGACGTTGATTTCCAGGATGTTTTCGCGAATCCTTACCGGACGGGTGCGGGCGGCAATCTGCGGCCCAACGACATCGTTCCAGATGATCAGAGCCTTGTACTGGTGCAGGCGTTCATCGAGACCCAACCCATGTAACAGTTTGTCGACCAGGTCTCCGGCCAGGGCCGGCTCTCTCATTTTCGGGCGACGTGGTCTCCTCAAGGATGGCTCCGGCGATAAAGGCGGCTGCCGATCATCTGTCCGGCAACGGCCAGGGCAATCGAGAAGGGGACCATCTGCCAGCTGATATTGTTGGCGATCCTGAGGCCGATGATAAAAGGCACAGAGAGATGGATGTAGACGAACCAGCGAACCGAATACTTGGGAGATCCCATCCGCAGGTAACCCAGGGGGATGTTGCTGAACAGAGCGAAGAGCAGCAGACTGATTAGAGCAATGCTTATGTTGATGTTCAAGAAACCGGCCTTTCAGAATCGATATTATTTGATTAGTCTATGCTTTGCGTTTGTCGGAAGTCAATGGTTCGAAATGGGAAGTGAGAGTCGCGAGGCGCGAACAATCAAATCTGCAGGCAAAACCTTATTTGGCTACAGACCAAATTTGATCGAATCGGATGAAAGCAAAAATTAAGTTAACAGGGATAACGGGGATAAAAGAGAATATAAAAGTTAAAAGTGAGATAAGAAAGGGTTCCCCTCAAAGATATCCGCGTTCCACGTACCACGAGTCGCGTACCGAGTCACCACGGAGAAATTGACACTCTGCATGGTGCGTTGTACACTCGCAAAGTTTATGTTAACCCCCAAAAGTGAGACCCTGCCATGGATCAGAAACAACAGCTATTGCTCGATGCCACTAGGCGGCTGATCCGGCGGGGGGCCTTTCCAAATCTCGCGAAACTCCTCGCCAAGACGCACCCGGCAGACATCGCCCACCTGTTCCGCTACCTCGAACTGAAGGAGCAGCGAATTCTCTTTAACCTGATCGAGGATGCAGAGAAGAGTGCCTACGTGCTGGCGGAACTCGACCACGTGGTTGGTGCCAAGCTTCTCGAACAGCTCGATAAGGAAACGATCACCGAAGTCCTCCAGGAAATGTCTCCGGACGACGCGGCCGACATCATCGGCAACATGCCGGATGAGCTGGCCGACCAGATCCTCGACATCATGCAGGACGAGGATTCGGACGAAATCGAACACCTTCTCCAGTACGATGAAGATTCGGCCGGCGGCATCATGTCAACCGAAATCTTCTCGTTGAGTGAGGATTTGACAGTTCATGATGCCATCGAGGCGATCCAGCAGGCCGGCGATGTCGAGATGGTCTTCTACCTCTACGTGGTCAACGAAGCCGGGCAGTTGGTCGGGGTGCTCTCCCTGCGGCAGCTGCTGACTGTCCAGCCATCGAAAAGACTCTCCGACATCATGATCCGCGATGTCTTGAGCGTGCGCACCGACATGGACCAGGAAGAGGTCGCACGGATGGTCGAGAAATACAATATCCTCGCGGTGCCGGTCGTCGACGAGATGAACAACCTCAAGGGTATCATCACGGTTGACGACATCATCGACGTCATCCGCCAGGAGGCGACCGAGGATATCTACAAAATGGCTGGTGCCAGCGAAGAGGAGCTCCTTTATGGCAACAAGTCGTTCAAAATCGCCAGGCTGCGTTTGCCATGGCTGCTGGTCAACCTGTTTGGCGGTGTGATCACCGGCTACCTGATGTGGCTGTTCAAGGTCACTCTAAAAGAGGTTATTGCGCTGATCTCGTTCATCCCTGTGATCACCGGCATGGGCGGCAACGTCGGTGGCCAGTCGGCGACCATCATGGTACGTGGTTTCGCTACCGGACGGATCGATTTCACCATGATGCGGCAGGTGTTTTTCAAAGAACTGCGGGTCGGGATAATTATGGGTACCGTCTGCGGTGTGACGGTCGGCCTAGTCGCCTGGGCATGGCACGGAAACCCCTTCCTCGGCATTGTGGTCGGCGTAGCGATGGTGGTCGCAATGTCCGTCGCCTCCTCGATGGGTGTGATCGCCCCCGCCGCTTTCAAAAGGCTCGGTATCGACCCGGCGATCGCCTCAACTCCTTTTGTCCAGACCGCGAATGATATTACCGGTATTCTGATCTACTTTGCCACGGCGACGGCGTTCATTTCCTTTTTGCATTAGCAATATTGTTGTGGGTTTTATCGATATCGTAGATTTTTGCTGATATTGTAGACTGGAAAGATTATTGTAAATAAAAACGGCCCATTTCGATTAGAAGTGGGCCGTTTTTTATGGCTATTTTTTGAAGTTTGATCTTGAGAAAACTCTCAGGTTTCAATCCTCTTC
>JAFDBW010000181.1 GCA_019313105.1 Deltaproteobacteria bacterium
AGTTTCTTTTCAGACATTGTTCTGTTCCTTTCGTTTGGCTTCTCTATAAGAAGCCCTTTGGATTTACGTGCTCCTCATCCCCCGCCGCGGCGGCATCGCCTTTGACACGTCCGAAAGAGAATGTGAAACACAAAATAGACGACGCCCTACCCGAACGATTCGGATAGGGCGTCAATGCCCGGCGGCGCAACCATTGTGCCGCGAATATGTCTTTAAAATAGGAAAACCCGCAGGACAGACAAACATGTCTTTGCGGGCTTCATCGCCAATTAAGCAACACGACAGCGTGTTGAACGATTTTGAGGTACTTGTGACTTTGTAACTTTTCCAGCTACGCACCACTCGTCACGTTATTAAGCATTTGCCGTGCCAACTATGGAGGCCCTCGCAATTACAGAGACTTAAAGAGACAAGAAAGATCGTGCACAAGATTAATGGGTAAAACTTGTGCAGTCTTTGAACAAGGATGATCATGAAATGTTCAGTTTGCTCTCAGACCAATGACTCGATAGTCACCAACTTCAGGGCAAAGGTTAAATCACAACCGGCCAGGTCATGGTTGCCATCGAGCGTGACAATCTCCTCGTCCACCGTACGTACCCGCATCATCCTTTGCATCGTACCACCAAGCTCAACATTCAGCTTCTGTCCAGTTCGTAATTCCTTGTCCGCCGGGAAAAGATCACGTGACACCTTGAGCAGGTTTGCATCGAGTCTCAAGCCATATGCATCTTCTGCCAGCAGGCAGATGTTTTTAACCTCACCCACGGCCATACCGACAATCTCATTTTCAAGCCTGGTGAACACCTCTCCAGCGCCAACCGTAAAGGTCAGAGGTTGATCCATGTCACGCTGATCAAAAATCCGGCCGTTATCCAGCGTGCCGATATAATGAACAGTGACCATGTCACCGGATTTTGCTCTGCGCATCGATTCTACTCCATTGATATAACGTGAAAACGTTCATCAAAGTATCGCTCTAACACTGGCCGAACATCGCTCCAAGACAGGCCGCCACCGCCACAGCCGGGACGCGGCACAACCACCTTCTGCCAGCCTTTATAATCAGTCAGTTCAACCAATTCCCGGCAGGACTGCTCAATCAATCTCATCTCAGGATTTCGATAAGGATCCTCCTCAACGGGGAAACTGACCAGTTTACGGCCAAGATCGAAGACATGATTACCATGGTTGATCAAAAGGCTGCCAAGCAGCTGGGTTAACTCCGGGTAATGATCGGCGGCTTGGCGTGCGCAGCCACGCGGCATAATACTTTTGCCCGACTTCGTAACCATACCGTTTGTGGTGATTGCGACAACAGCTCCGGCGGCGTGCTCATGCCAGAGATCGCCAACTATTTCATTCATGATGTTTCCTCTTTTCCGCGTTCCGCAGGTAGTCCCAACTTGTCGCTGACAACTGAAACGAGAAAATCAAAAACCTCCTCACGGGACTTGATAAAGCGTGGCATGTCGTCACCGGCCAGCTCTTCGAGGCGATGCAGTATGTTGGCATCGACACAGTTGAAATGATCCATCACTGCGCTGAGCATCGCAATCACTTCGTAGAGATCGTCGCGATCATACGGTTTCGGGTCCGGCTTGCCGGTAAACTTCGGCTCATGTTGCATTTCCTTGTTGTGCCGATACTTGTAATAAAGATCGGAGGGTTTGATATGGACTCCCATCGCTAACCGCAGCCTCCACCACAGGCGGTCTTCTTGTCACAACCACTTGAACAGACGTTATCTGCCTTGCTGCCGCCGGTCCTTGCCAGCAACGCATCCAAGCTTTCAGGGTTAACGAACCATTGTCCCTGTTCTTCGATACCTTTCAGGAGCCCTCGTTTGATATGCATGAGGACATTTAACGGGGTTGTTTGCATTACTTTTGCCGCGTCTGACAGTTGCATCATTTGCTCACTCATAATTTATGCTCCTTTTTAAACCGTTCAACACTCGCATCGCTTTGCACACTCAAGGCGCAAAGAGCAAAAACATGACATCTACTTAGGGTGTCTTTTGTCTTCTTGGCGACTTTGCGTCTTTGCGTTTGTAACAAATTCGGTTTTGCCTTTAATGGTTCTGTTTCGCCCAGGGAGAAAGCTTCGTCAGGCGCAATGCCTGGTCCTCAACCTCTGCTCTTACCTCTTTCTTCAGCACCTTCAGCCAGCGCGCGGGAATTGCATCCAGACCGTAAAAGGCCCCGGCGATCATCCCGGCAATGGCGCCCGTGGTATCAGCATCCCCGCCCTGGTTGACCACGCCGACCAGGCACTCCTCAAAACTGGCAGTGCTGAAGAGATAATGAAAAACCGTCTGCATGGTATCGACCACGTAGGCACTGGCATTGCCCTGGTAGTTGTTGAAACGAAAACTGCGGTACTCTGCGACCAGTTCACGGGTAATTTCGTGCAGCCTGAAGCGATCAGCGCCCAGAATCGCCTCATGAACCAATTTGCCAACGGCCAAACAGGCCGCATCAGAAAGAATATGATTGTGAGTCAGGTGCGCCTGCGCAATGGCATATTCCTCAAGGAGACCCGCCTCGCCCAGGGTAAAGAGCGCGACCGGTGCCATCCGCATGACAGCGCCGTTCCCGGCATCCCATTCGTTGTAGGGAACCTCCAGCTGTCCCTTGAGCATGTAATCACGGATGCCTCGTCGGCATGTTGCCCCGATATCAACCGGCTTGTTCCTCATCCACGCCAGAAGGTTGTCTGCGATACCCTTGATATCCCAACAAGCTGTGGCCAGCAGTGCCTTGCCCAGAGCAAGCGACATCTCGGTATCGTCGGTGACCTGGCCGGGTTTCAAATACAGCCAGCCGCCACCAATGATCTTTTTATGAACCTTGTACTTGGCTTTGATCTCAGCTGGCGTCATAAACTCGGTTGTCGCACCCAGTGCATCACCGATCGCCAATCCAAGATAAACCGCTTTAGCCCGATCAAGGACTTCAATCGCACTTCGCCCCTCGTCCTTCAACTCACCCGAGTCATCCACCAATCAGCACCTTGACCTCGAACTCACCGCCAATCACCATCACCTCACCCTCACCCTTGAAGAGAGACTTCGGCAACAGACCTCCCATGAAAAAAATCTTGGCCAATGGGACTTCTGTCTTGAGCACGCGGCTGCCAAACTCCCAGGCTTTCTCAAAATCATCAGTAAAAGAGTTCAGGTTATTCAGGCGCAACAGGTAATGATTCTTGTCGTTCTGTTTTACGATCTGATGTTCGGCAAAATCGTAAAGGCCCCGATAAAGTGTCAAATGTGTCTTGCCAGTGAATCTGCGTGACAGCTCGTATTGAACGAATTCATAGAGTAGATCGAACTGCGACAGAATCGAGTTGGTCCGCTCTGAGCCCTTCATGCGATCAACGGTGTAACGGAAGTAGGCTTCGGAGTGGATATCGTCGATCGGCTCGTTATGGAACGTCGGAGCCAGACCGAGCCGGGATTCGACCCAACCCTTGAGAACAGCCCCTTCCACCGAGTTACTGTCAAACAACCAACCACGAAGAAAACGCAGATAACTGTTTTTCAGGCTTTTGCGGCTGTTTTTGGTCTCTTCACGCTCCCATTGATGCAGCTGGTAACGTACATCCATAAAATCGTGAAAAATCAAACCGCGGGCATCGGGCTCATCCAACCCATCGAGTTTTGCAAAGAGCGGCCTTCCATTATGCCGCACGCCCTGAATTTCCAGGACCTGAGGATTACGGTTGTAATGTTTTGATGCAATGGCCCAGGGGGGCAAATTGCATCTATTCAACGAAGTTGGATAAACCATAACAATTCTTTGAAGTACACCGCTTAGCGATCAATGACAGCTTAATTATCAGCAACAACTGCCTATTTTTTTTGCGTGGCAGATCCTGGAAACAGTTCGACACACGTTTATGTTCCTCACCAATGAGTTGTAAATATGGTTTTATTCCGCGACGTTGCGGAAAAGAAAAGGAAGGTTCAGGAGAAGCCTCCGATTTACCTAGAAAGATATTTGCATCAGGAGTGCCAACAGCAGAAAAGGCCACCCCGAAGAAGGTGGCCTTTTTTCAATAAAATTCGGGGACAGTCACTTCCATCGCCCAGACGCCGCAGGGGCAGATCCCTGCAGAGACACTGCATACGATTTCTGTAAAGCGGACTCAGAGCAACTCGACCCAACCGTGAGGGTCTGGCAAACGCCCATACTGAATCCCTGTCAGAGTGTCATAGAGTTCTTGCGTGACCGCACCGGTTGTCTTGCCATCGCCGAGCACGACGGTGCGGCCCTGATAGGTAAACTGACCAACCGGCGAGATCACCACCGCCGTGCCGGTACCGAAGGCTTCCGTAATACGGCCCTCCTCGACTCCGCCAAAAATCTCGGCGACCGACAATGCCCGCTCCTCGATTTCCAGGCCGTTGTAGCGTGCCAACTCCAGGACCGAGCGGCGCGTGATGCCATCCAGGATCGTGCCATGCAGGGGCGAGGTTACCAGTTTGTTGTTTTCGACGAAGCAGATGTTCATGCTGCCGACCTCTTCGACATATTTTTTCTCTCGGGCATCAAGCCAGAGGACCTGGTCGTAGCCTTTTTCCGCGGCTTCGCGAGCGGCATAAAGACTGGCGGCATAGTTGCCCCCGGTTTTGACTTCCCCCGTACCACCATGGGCAGCACGGACATAGTGATCGGAGATCCAGATCTTGACCGGCGCCAGGCCGCCCTTGTAATAGGCTCCCACCGGGCAGAGAATGATAAAGCAGAGGTACTCGTCATCCGGCCGCACACCAAGCATCGGCTCGGAGGCAATCAGCGCGGGCCGGATATAAAGGCTGGTGCCTTCGCTGCGCGGCACCCAGTCGGCTTCGAGCTGGATCAGCTTTTTCAAGGACTTCAACATGAACGCTTCATCGACTTCAGGCATGCACATCCGACGCGCGCCGTGGTTGAAACGACGAAAGTTATCCTTCGGGCGAAACAGTGCAATCTGGCCATCGGGACGCCGGAACGCCTTGAGCCCTTCGAAAATCTCCTGGGCGTAATGCAGTACCATGGCGGCAGGATCGAGCGAGAAAGACTGGTAAGGCTGAATCCTCGCATCATGCCACCCCAGACCGGTCTTGTACTGCATGACGAACATGCGGTCGGTAAACTGTTTACCGAAATACAATTGCGATTCGTCTTCGATCAGCGGCTTTTTCTTTTCCAGCGGCAAAACTTGGAGTTCCATGGCTGCACACCTTCTAAACAAACGAAAACATTAGTTATTAAAACCTGATTTTTTTATCATATGGCGCTTGCTTCGCGCAAGGGAATAGCTTCAGAAGGCATCTCAGACTGAACCCTTGCAATACCCGCAAGGTTTTTGGCACTGTTGGCAGGGCCGGCCAAACCTTATTTTCAGGGAGACCTAGAGAGGATCTATCTCGGCATACTGCATGAAGGTCTTGGTCGGCGTGTAAACCTTTTGCTCTTCAAGCAGGCCGATAATTTCCGTGGCGTTGTAATAGCGGGCCTGAAGGGCTCGTCCCTCCTGCATCCAGAAACCGAACTGCGGGATAAAGGTATTCTTCTTGATCGAATGGTCGAGGGTCAGCCCGGCAAGCATGAAAATGTTGCGTTCCCCGGAATCGAAGGATTCGGTGAGATATGCGGCAAGCTTGTGGAACTGTCGCCAGGTGTTGATGTCTGCCATGCGCCGGTGCGGAAATTCCGAGGTCACAACATCCGGCAGGAAGTCAAAAACCGAGGCTTCGAGCAAAGCAACCGGATCATGGTTGGCACTGTTTAGGCGTTTGGTGAAGTAGAAGGTGGAGGTGTCGAGTATCTTGCCGATCGATACCGGTTTATCCGTAACGGCCGACAGGGCATGCTGGTAACGCTTTGCGAGCTCCGGATTCAAACGATAGACCTTGCCCTGGCTGGCATCTCCCAAAGCATCCCCTTCGACGAGTCTTTCGATATTCAAATGCAGATGGGGATGATCGTGCACGTCGGTACCTTTGCGTAACAGGTACTTGTAGGGGATCTCGATCTTCAGTCCGCCGGGACTGTGAAACAGGGTGACCAGGGTTGACGCGCGATGATAAAGGATCAGATAGGGGATCATCAGGCGATGCAGCATGCCGCAACAGGGGGCGACTTTACCATGCACACGCTCGACATAGCCGACCCCGTCCTCTTTTTCAGCTCCGATGTGGCTGCCACCGAGAATCACCAGGTCGCGCCCGTGATGAGAGGCGGAAATCAGGCGGGTCGGGTCGATCAGTGCGCCAACCCGCCCGAGATTGAAGACAGGACAGTCATAGACATAACCAAACAGGCTTTTCTTGATCTTCTGACTCTCATCGGAACACTGCCAGACCACCGGCAAGGTCCCGGAGAAACCTGCGCCATCCGTGAGCGAACGCATGCGGCCGAAAAGAGGCATCAATTCCGTTGACGGCTGGTCTAGCAGGTTCTCGAAAGGCGGAGAAATCGGCATGGTTGCACTCCTGAAAGTGGCGTTCCTGGTACTCGGCGTGATAATATAACATTGTTTTACAATAAATACGAAGGGATTACTGCGATTCGACCATGGACGACTCAATCACATACCGGGAACTAAAGGATGCCCTCACGACCTTTGGCATCACGGAGCGTGCGACCCTTGAACAGATCAAGCAGCGTCATCGCGAGTTGGTCAAGATGCACCACCCCGACCAGAACGTCAGAACAAAGCCGGAAATGATCCGAAAGGTTAATGACGCCTACGAGATCATCACAACCTATTGTGCGGGCTATCGTTATTGTTTCAGCGAAGAGGAATTTTTGGAGCAGAACCCTGGAGAGCGGCTGCGGCGGCAGTTTGGCTGGGACCCCCTCTGGAGCGGCAAACCGGAAGAGGGGTAATTCCGGCATGCAGTCGGATCAAGGCCCCTCTGTCGGGTTGGCAATCAACTCGAAGGTTTCGGTGCGGTCATTGAAGTTGAAAATTTCGCCCGTTTCAATCATGTAGTACCAGCCGAAGATTTCGATATTGCCCTGTTCGTAACGTTCACGGATGTAGGGGTAAGTCAGCAGGCTGCGCATCTGCACCAGGATGTTGATCTGTTCGGTGAGCCACTCCTTCTCTTCCGGAGTCCCTTCAACGATCTGTTTTTCGACCCGTTCTATCACCTCATGGGAGGCACGCAGCCATCGCGCCACATTCGGAATGTGCTGCAGCTCCTCCGGGCTCTTGTGCAGTGCTGCGCAGCCACCGCAATTCGAATGACCACAGACCACGATCGCCTCGACATTCAAAACCTGAACGGCATATTCGATTGCCGAGGTCGTGCCGGCAAAATCATCGGTTTTGCGAAACGGCGGCACAATGTTGGCGATATTCCGGATCATGAAGAGTTCGCCCGGTCGCGTGCGGGTGATCAGCTCCGGAACGACCCGGGAGTCAGAACAGCCGATAAACAAGGTATGCGGCTGCTGTTTACGCCCCAACTCCTTGAACAACGTCCGGTGGGACTCAAAATCCTCGCGCCGGAACCTGGCGATCCCCTTGAAGAGCTTTTCCATAAAGGCCTCCGCAAAATTGTAATTCACACCGGGAGAAAATCAGCCCAGATTGGAAGAAGGTTAATCTGCAGTACTCACCATTTTAGGCCGCCAGAATGGCGAAACCACATCAAAAATAATCTCCAGCAACGCTTTGACCAGAGGATCCTCACCTTTCTGTGGCAGCATCACTACGCTGCGGCCGCGTCGACGTTGGAAACCTTCAACGTGCAAGCCGATCATTTGCTCTGACTCCAGGTAACTGCTGATAAGTGCCTGGGACATATAAGCGACCCCTTCCCCGGCAAGGACCGACTGGATGGTAAAACGCAGATCATCGGAGATCACGACGCTGGCGAAATCGTTGAAATCAAGGCCCTGAGCCCTCAGGTTGCAGCGCATCAACTCCTTGGAGCTGCAGCCATCACGACGTGCGAAAAGGCGCTTTTCCTTCAATGAAGAGACCTGAATCACACCGTCATCATTCGGGATCGGAGCAGCAGCGGACGTGACCACGAGCATCTCGTCATCCGGCATCGAGAACCGGTTGAACCCGGGAAAATTCAGATCAAGGCTATGTTCGATGGCGGCCAGATCGAACTCTTCCTGGCGCAGCCCGCGCAAGGCCTCTTCCGGTTGCAGGAAGATGAATTTGAGGTCGTTGATGTCGGAATGCGCTCTGATAAAGTTACTCAGTACCTGGGGCAGGTAGGCCATACCGAAGGTTGGCGTGCAACACAGGGAAAGATGCTTCTGGGCTGCCGAATCCTGCAGACAGGTCAGCAACTCCTTCTCTTTCTCCAGAA
>JAFDBW010000182.1 GCA_019313105.1 Deltaproteobacteria bacterium
CGGCCTATGGCTGGTTCCCTCACGCTACGAAATCAATCCGGCGAAGAAAAAAACTCGGCTGACGCCTCAGACAGTTTTTCTTCGTTTATCCAGATTAATTTCATTCCGTTCGGCGGCACTCAAAGGGAGGAAAAAACAAAGCAAAAAGCAACACAAGATATGATAGTGGAATAAAAAGGACGGTTCCGCTTGGGAACCGTCCTTTTGCATGAGCTTGCTCGACTTCTCTATCCAACCATCTCCTCGAGACGCCGAATCCGTTCCGCCATCGGCGGATGCGTGGTGAACAGGGCCTTGACACCGCCACCACCGCGCAGGGGGTTGACAATAAACATATGTGCCGTCGCCTCGTTGACCCGCGGCATCGGCTTGGCCTGATTGGCGTTTTCCAGCTTACGCAAGGCGCTGGCCAGGGAGAGCGGGTTGCCGCACAGCTGCGCACCGCCCTTGTCCGCTTCGTATTCGCGGGAGCGGGAGATCGCCATCTGGATCAGCATCGCCGCCATCGGCGCAATAATCGCCAGCACGATCAGGGCGAGCGGGTTGCTGTCTTCTTCATCACGACCGAAGCCGCCGAAGATCGCGGCCCACTGGGCCATGTGGGCAAGGTAAGCAATGGCGCCGGCGATGGTTGCGGCGATCGAACCGATCAGGATGTCGCGATGCATAACGTGGCTCATTTCGTGGGCCATGACCCCTTTCAGTTCGTCGCGGGTCAGGATCTGCATGATCCCTTCGGTGGCAGCGACCACTGCGTGGTCGGGGTTGCGGCCGGTCGCGAAGGCGTTCGGGGTCGGTTGCGGCAGGGTATAGACCTTCGGCATCGGTAGCTGGTTGGTCTGGCAGATTTCGGCGACCACATCAAACAACTGGCCGCTGGTGACTTCGCTGCCGCGATACATCTTGATGACGATCTTGTCGGAAAACCAGTAGGAGCCCATGTTCATAACGCCGGCGAGGATCAGGGCAATCAGGGCGCCCTGCTGGCCGCCGATCATACCGCCGATAAAAACCAGGCCGAGGGTTAAAACACTCAAGAGGACAACAGTGCGTAAGGTGTTCATATATTCTAAAGCCTTCTGTGTTTGTTAACGTTGTTTTTGGAAATCTTTTGCAATAAATATAACCACGCTTCTTGAAAAATCAATGGTGCTATTTATTCAAGAACCATCCCCGGTTCTAGCGCACAGCCGCGCAGGAAATCAGCTGCTCCAAGGCGTTTGCGACCGGCTAGCTGCAGTTCCCTGACCAGTAGCGACCCACTGCCGCAGGCAATGCGGACGCCATTCTTGTCGGCGGCGATCACAGTTCCAGGGCACGCTTCATCGTTTGTACCCGGACGGGTATCCGCCAGTTTCAGCAACTCGCCGTTCAGGTTTGTATAAGCACCGGGCCAGGGGTCGAGTCCACGCACATGGTTATGGACTTCCGCAGCGGAGCGACTCCAGTCGATGCGGCCGTCTTCTTTTTTCATCATCGGTGCGTAGGTGCTCTGGGCATCGTCCTGGACTTCTCTCTGCAGGGTGCCGGCACAGAGCTGCCGCAGGGTCTCTTCCATCGTTTTCCGCCCGAGCACGGCAAGGCGGTCATGCAGTTCACCCGCGGTTTCTTCCGGGCCGATCTGCAGGGTCTTTTTTACCAGCATATCGCCAGTGTCGAGGCCGACATCCATGTACATGGTGGTGATACCGGTTTCCGTTTCGCCGTCGATGATCGCCTTGTTGATCGGTGCCGCGCCGCGATAGCGGGGCAGCAATGATGCATGCACGTTGATGCAGCCGTAGGTCGGGATGTCGAGCACGCTCTTCGGCAGAATCTGGCCGTATGCGACGACCACGATCAGGTCGGGGGCCAGTGCCTCGAGTTCAGCAACTGCTTCGGGCTGGCGCAGCTTTTGCGGTTGGAAGACCGGAACCCCATGCTGCAGGGCCAGCTCCTTGACCGGTGGTGCCGCCAGCTGCTTGCCGCGCCCCTTGGGGCGGTCAGGCTGAGTATAGACGCCGACCAGGTTGCAGCCTGCATCAATTAAGCCCTGCAGGGTCTGCAGGGCGAAATCGGGAGTTCCCATGAAAACGGTTCGCAAATCCTGCGGCCGCATCACATCTGCCCCAAAAGGTGTTCTTCGATCTTTTTCCACTTTTTACGGAAGATGCTGCGTTTGAGCGGCGAGAGATGGTCGACGAAGAGGATGCCGTCAAGGTGGTCAATCTCGTGTTGACAAGCGATCGCTGTCAGCCCCTGCGCTTCGATGATGTGGGACTGTTCATCCAGGTCCTGGAAGCGCACCTTGACTCTGGCGCTGCGGTTGACCTTGGCGTAGTATTCCGGAACCGACAGGCAGCCCTCTTCTTCACAGGCCTCGCCTTCCTGGTCGATGATTTCCGGGTTGACCAGCACCAGCAGCTGGGCGTCTTCGTCGCGGGCCGAGCAGTCGATGACCGTCAGCCGCTTGCTGATACCGACCTGTGGTGCGGCTAGGCCGACACCGGGCGCGGCGTACATCGTTTCAGCCATGTCGTTGGCCAACTGGCGCAACGCGTCGTCAAACTCGGTGACCGGAGCGGCCACTTTTTTCAGGACCGGGTCCGGGTAGTGGCGTATCTTGAGTAAAGCCATGATAAGTCCTTAACGGGTAATATTCCTTATATTTCAATGATAGATGCGCCTTTCACTGCAAGTCAACCTTGCTTTTACCGGGGATTCACGAGGTGAATAAGGTTTCAGGAGGTATCGTGCGGTGAAATTCTAAAGGCTTTCATCCTGACGAGCATAGTTGATGCAGTATTTCTCTACACGGTAGAGAAAGGTTTTGTAGCTCATATTCAGCAGTTTTGCAGCACGTGTCGCCATCCCGCTGGTACGCACGAGCGCCTTGCGAATCATCTCTTTTTCGAAGGCCTCCAGGTCGAGGCCTTCCTCGGGGAGTTCAAGCCGGTTAGGGTCTGCTGTTTTGCGCGTGCTGGAGTTTCGACTGCATCGCCATCGGCAGGTCGCCGATCTCGAAGAGGCCCTGTCGCCGACCGACTGCGCCGTTGTAGGCGCGGACCTTATGGCCGAACAACTCGTTCTCGAACAGGGCGTCCGGAATTGCCGCACAGTTGACCACTGTAAAGGGACGACTGTGTCTTGGGCTGTTGTAGTGAATGGCGCACGCAGATAACAGGGTGGTTGCGACGATTGATGCCAACAGCAGTTTGATAATCTTTTTTATTTTTATCTCCTTGATAGAAAACGCGTTTGCATGCACCGCCATGGTGCTGACTATTGGTATAGCAAGGGCTGCGTCAAAACGTAACACGCTGATAATGCTTGTTTTTTGTGTGATGAAGCAAAAAATATTACTCATATGAGGAAACACATTGCTCTTTTGAGGAAGGGGCCTATACTCTGCGTTCCTGGTTGACAGATGTGTGCGCTTCGGGGGGCTGCGGGCGTCAATAGATTCACCGCTGTTTATGAAAAGCCTGCCCTGAGGCAACAGCGAATACTCTTCCATGGTCCCGCTTGCCAGCTCGCACGGTCGCATGTTAGAGTTCCTGGACGTCGGACAGGCCGGGTTCTCCCCGGCTTTTTCTTTCGGCGCAGCTCTGAAAACGCGCTATTCTTTAATACACAGACAATCATGACGAGAAAATTCTTACATAAACCGGAACTCCTCGCCCCGGCCGGCAGCCTGGAGGCATTCTTTGCCGCCATGGAATTCGGTGCCGACGCGGTGTACGTGGGCCTCAAGGAGTTCTCCGCCCGGGCCAAGGCCAAGAACGTCAACCGTGACGAGCTGGAGCGCATGGTCGGCTACGCTCATGCACGCCGGAAGAAGGTCTTTCTCACTCTTAACACGCTGGTCAAGGAGAAGGAGCTGTCGCACCTGATCGATGTCATGGCGGCAGTCGAGGCGATCGGCATCGATGCGATCATCCTCCAGGACCTGGGCGTCTGGCGGCTGGCGCGCCGGCACTTCCCGAGCCTGGAGCTGCACTCCTCGACGCAATTGACGATTCACAACACTGCCGGGGTGCAGATGGCCGAACGGCTCGGGTTTTCTCGCGCCGTTCTGGCCCGCGAGCTGAGTCTCGACGAAATCACAGCGATTCGCAGCGAAACGACCCTCGACCTGGAACATTTTATACACGGCGCCCACTGCTTTTCTCTCTCAGGGCAGTGCAGTTTTTCTTCTTGGCTCGGTGGTATGAGTGGCAACCGTGGGCGCTGTGCCCAGCCATGCCGGCGGCGTTACCATCACAAAGGCAAAGACGGCTACTACTTCTCGCCCAACGACCTCTCCGCAATCGACCTGTTGCCGGAACTCGCCGAAGCCGGGATCATGAGCTTCAAGATCGAGGGCCGGATGAAGAGCGCTGAATATGTGGCCAACGTCGTCCAGGCCTATCGCATGGTCCTCGACGCAACGGAACGAACCAGGCCTGCGGCCATCGGTGAAGCCAAGGAGCTGCTCAAGGAATCGTTCGGCCGCCAGCCGACCCGCGGCTTCCTCCCGGGCAGCACGCCGACCGACATGGTCAACCCGGGTGTGCATGGTGCCACCGGTCGCCTGATTGGCAATGTTGAGCGTTGTCAGGGCGGGCAGCTGACTTTCCTGACGCGTGACCCGCTGCATCTCGGTGACCGGCTGCGCATCCAGCCGGCGTCGGACAAGCCGGGTTCGGCCTTCACGATTCGCGACATGCACCAGTCCGGCAAACCGGTCAATCGCGTCGGCAGGAACGAACGGCTCTCGGTCGGTACACCGCCGGAGAAAAGCTTTCGGACCGGAGACCTCGTCTACAAGGTGTCCTCCGGGCAGGCCTTCTCCTTAAGCCAATCGGCCTGTCGCAAGCGCCTGGAAAATGTCACGCCTGGCGAGGCAGTGATCGCGCTCGCCATCACCATGCCGACGCCGGAAAGAATCGAGCTGAGTGCCACATGTCACGGGCTGTCTCTGGCCAGGGCATATGATGTCGAATCCTTTCCGGCCAAGGACCGGCCACTCTCCGAGGA
>JAFDBW010000183.1 GCA_019313105.1 Deltaproteobacteria bacterium
AACCCGAGAATGCGGCGACCCGAATGATGCTGGAGCACCTGGAAGAGGTTTGTCAGCATCGGGTCAACAACGCCATCCTGGGGGTCTCTGCCAAGGATCCGGAAGGACGCATCAAGATTGCCCTGCGAGGCTTGAATTCTGGTAAGGAGCGAGAGCGCTCTGACAGCATCGAGGCGTTGGAGGCCCTGCTCGACAAACCGCTGGCCAACTTGCTGCTGCCAATGCTTGACAACCGGCCGGAGTACGAACGCCTGGCTGTGGGGCGTAAACATTTTGCTCTGGACGATCTTACCGAGCAGGAATTTGTCGAAGGGTGCCTGAATGACGTCAGTTGGGTCACTATTGTCATGATCCTCGAATGTTTGGCCATCTGGGGCAACATCGATCCCTACCGCGGCGTTATAGAAAAAATCGCCAGAGAGGATTATGGCGCCCTTGCCCACACGGCCAGTCATGCCCTGAAATCCTCCGAGGGGGGGCATGAAGAACCCTTAAGCTGCCTGATAGAGAGAATAAACAATATCCGCAAGGTTGATCTTTTTCATGACCTGACTATAGGCCAGCTAGCCGCCGTCGCCTGGAAATCCGAAGTGTTAAGCTTCGGCCCGGACGAAGTCGTTGTCAGCGCGGAAATGCCCAACCAGGGGTTGCAAATGATCGTCGTAGGGGATATTTCGTTCCGCAAAGTCCTGGCCGACAAATCCAGTCACGACACAGAGCTGCATCGCATCGGCGCCGGCGAATGGTTTGGCGCGGCCGTCATGTTCGGCATGCAACCACCAGCGGCACTGATCGCAAAATCAATCAACGCTGTTCTGCTGATTCGTCTGGATCGCCAGACATTCCAGAATTTGACTCTGGAGTACCCGGCATTGGGGCTGGAGGTCTGCAAAGGACTCAGCAAAACCGTCGAAATTGCCATGCATGAACTGAAAGACAAGCCCATCCCGGTCGAACGCGACATTGCCGATGATCAGCGTGCCCTGGACGGTTCTTATTGCACAACGGCAGAAGAATGCAGCCTGGTCGACCGGATCTTCTTCCTCAGGCATATCGATCTGTTCATGCAGCTTGAGACTGACGCGCTGACAGCCATCGCCATGCTCGGCGAAGAAGTTATCTTACAAAAAGGTGATCAGCTCAAAGGGAGTGATGTCGGTTCTCAGGGGCTCTTTCTGATTCTGGAAGGGGATATCAAGTTCTACCGTGTCGAGCAGCTCTTCGATCACAAGGGGCCTGGCCGCTACTTCGGGCTGCCCACCTTGTTCGGTATGGAAGCCTCTGAATTCATGATCGAGGCTCAGAAGAAAACCACCTTGATGCGCATTCCTCCAGACGAATTCCGCGCCTGCGTTATGGATCATCCGATTATCGCTATCAGGGCCTGCGAAAGGCTGAGCCAGGTTCAGGGGAGCCTGCTGGAGAATATTCTCAAAGACTCGAATGGCGCCTCACCCGCTGACAATCCACCATGACCAGCAGCACTTGACCAACTCATGGTGTCAACTTGTGCGGATCGACGTCAGACATCTTTTTTTTTGCGGACGCTCGCTCCTCAACAAAGTCAATCACGGGCATTTCCAGCTGAAGGCCATGCAACATGTTGATGCGGGGCAAACCTCCCGGGCTGACACAATTGATTTCGACCAATTTACCGCCAATGACATCAATGCCGACAAAGTACAAACCATCCTTGACCAGCCGATCACTGATTAAAGAACAGATATGCTCTTCCATCGGGCTCATCTGGTGTGCCACGGCAGCCCCCCCGGCACAGATGTTCGCGCGAAACTCGTTTTCCTGAGGCACACGTCGATAAGAGCCATGAAACTGGCCATTGAGCATCATAATGCGTACGTCACCTTCGGTATGAACCTCTTCGAGATACTCCTGAACCATAATCGGTTCACGACGAGGGTAAGGTCTGTCGCTACGGAGGTAGAAGTTGAGTAAAGAGTTGAGGTTCTCCGGGTCCTTTGAACTCACTTTTATGACCCCCCGTCCACCAAAACTGCGCAGAGGTTTCATGACCATGGTCCCACCAAAGTCGTCGATGATTTTGCGCAAGCGGACCGGGTCTCGGGAAACGTGGCTTTTAGGAATAACGTCTTGAAAATTGAGCGTGTAGAGTTTGCTGTTGCCGAGGAGTTGGCCGCGCAGGCTGTTGATGATGAACACCTGCTCTTCCACGGAGGAGAGCAGCTGCATGACATCATACTGTAAAGGTGGGGGGGATCTTAGAAACAAGACATCGAGTTCACCAACATCCTCGAAGACCAGCTTTTCGATTTCAACACATTCGATTGACCTCTGCCAGTAAGCAAGCAGATCCAGGCCGGCGTCACAGACAATTTCGTGCATACGACCCATGACCCTGCTATCCCGGATATAGAGGTCGTGGTATTCGAGAAAAAATACCTGATGACCCCTTCGGTAGCACTCGTACATCAGAAGCAGGGTGGTTTCGGTGTGCGGATCGATATCATTCAAGGGGTCCCGCAAAAAAGCAATTTTCATTACAATCCACCTTTAGCAGTCGTTTTGTTAAAAAAACAGGACGGCCTAGACATCCAGTTTCACAATCAGACCCTTCCTCCGGTCTCGGCAATATTTTCAGGAACACATCAGAGCTGTCATTCATAAATATCACCCGGATTATTCCAGAGTATCGCCCAATCTCGTAATGGTAAATCTTAAGCCCCTGTAATTATATGTACTCCCGGGTTCCCCAATTTGTCTCACTGGAGTGCTCATCTGGAGTATAGAATTAGGCCAGGCGACCCTCCTGGAAAATATGCGTGGTTGAACGAAGGGCTTTATTCAAGATTTCGGTCAATCGTCTGAACTGGAGCGGATAGAGTTCACCGGTTGCTTCGTCGCAATAGATTTATTTGATGTCAATACAGACGGTCAGGCAGGTTTCTGGAAATTCTCGCTGGACCCACTGTAAAAGATATCCGTCGCCCTTGAAGACATCGTCTTCGGGAACCGGTATTTTTATGCCGGGAA
>JAFDBW010000184.1 GCA_019313105.1 Deltaproteobacteria bacterium
CAGCGGATGGTCCTTGGCCGGAGGCTCTTTGTCAAAGACGTCGATTGCCGCCCCTGCAATGTGTCCGTCACGAATCGCTTCAGCCAAGGCGTTCTCGTCGATCAAGCCTCCCGTTGCGCAATTGATAATGTGGCATCCCGGCTTGGTCCTGGCGAGGGTCTCCCGATCCAGGATGTTGGCCGTTTCCGCGTTGCGTGGTGTGTGCAGGGTCAGGAAGTCGGAACGGCTCAGCAATTCTTCAAAGTCAACCTTTTCTGCTCCCAGCAGCCGGACCGTATCTCCTGTCAGGTAGGGATCATAAACAATCGCATTCATCTTCAGAGCAATGGCCCGTTCAACGACCAGTCGGCCGATTTTGCCAGCGCCCAGGACTCCGAGGGTCTTGCCAGCCACTTCGATGCCGAGAAATTTCTCTGCCTCCCAGTGGCCGTTTTTGGTTGACTGGCTGGCACTGGGTATCTGCCTGGCCAGGGAGAAAATCATCGCTATGGTATGTTCAGCGGTTGTGGTTGTGCTGCCGAAGGGGGTATGCATAATGACCACACCCTTGCGGTTTGCTGAGCCCAGATCGAGGTTGCTGGTGCCGACACCGGCGCGTCCGACGACCTTGAGGCGCGGGGCCGCCTGGAAGACCTGTTCAGTGACCTGGGTGCCGCTGCGGACGATCAGTGCATCTGCATCGGTTACCGCCTGCAGCAACTGCTCGGTAGACAGTCCCGGCTGATAATCCAGCTCGATACCTTCTGCCTTTTCCAGTATCTGGAGCCCCTCGGTGGGGAATTTGTCAGAAACAAGTACCTTCATGATGAAGCCCGTCACAGAATAGAAAATGTGCTGCCAATAATTATTTATACCCGAATTCAATAACCTAGCAACCGGCCTTTCGCCTGTCAAGACGAAAGGCCGGTACATACGGGCGTTGAACAACGGTTATTCTGCGGCAGGCAGATTGTGTAAAAATTCAATCAGCAGCCGGACGCCTACGCCGGTTCCACCTTTCGGTATGTAAGGCTGATCCATGTCGCGCCAGGCTGTCCCGGCGATGTCCAGGTGGGCCCAGCGGAAATCATTGGCAAACTTCTTCAGAAAGGCTGCTGCGGTGATCGTTCCGGCCGGCCGGCCGCCGGTGTTCTTGACGTCGGCAACGCTGCTTTTGATCAGCTGGTCATACTCATCCCAAAGCGGCAGTTGCCAGAGGCGTTCACCGCTTTTCTCTCCGGCGTCCAACAGCGACTGGACAAGGTTCTGGTCGTTGCCGAGGACGGCCGTGGCCTGGTGTCCCAGGGCAATGATACAGGCTCCGGTCAGGGTCGCCATATCGATAACCAGCTTTGGCTGGTAACGTTTCGCATAAGTCAGGGCGTCAGCAAGGATCAGGCGGCCTTCGGCATCGGTGTTGAGGACTTCGATCGTCTGGCCGGAGAGGCTGGTCAATATGTCGCCGGGCCGATAGGCTGTTCCTGACGGCATGTTCTCGGCCGCAGGGATGATGCCGACCAGATTGACCGGCAACTCCAGCAGGGAGGCTGCCAGCATGGTGCCGATAACCGCTGCGCCACCACCCATATCCATCTTCATCTCGTCCATCTTGTCGGCGGATTTCAACGATATGCCGCCGGAGTCAAACGTGACGCCCTTGCCGACCAGGACGACCGGCGCCTCATCTTTTCTGCCGCCATGGTGTTCCAGGATAATAAGCCGGGGCTCTCGGACGCTGCCCTGGGCTACGCCGAGAAGGGCGCCGCAGCCTTCCTTGGCCAATTCTTTCTGGCCGAGGACCTTGCACTTCAGGCTGCTTTCGTTCGCTGCAGCACGGGCCTGTTCAGCGAGGAAGTCAGGTGATTTTATATTCCCTGGCGCATTGACGAGATCTCGTGTCAAGACCACCGCCCGGCAGAGCTTCTGCGCCTTTTCGACGGCGGTCTCGCAGCATTTCTTGTCATGCTCAGCTTCGATCACGAGGGTTACTGCTTTCGGCAGTTTGCGGGAATCTTTGGCTTTTCCGCCGAGAAACAGGTCGTAGCGGTAGCTGGCCAGGAGAAGTCCTTCCGTTGCCGCCTGGACCTGGGCGGCATAATCACTTCCGCCGGTGCCAGGAGGCAAGGCAAAGGCCATCTGGCCGAACTTTTTCTCTGCAATCAGCTGTATCGCCTGGCCGGCGGCGCGGCGGATCTTCTCGGTGTTGGTCTGTTCTGCCGGGCCGAGGCCGACGAGAAGGACGCGTTCTGCCGGAAGGTGTCCGGCGGGCTGGAAGAGAATCTGCTCATCCGCTTTGGCGGAAAACTCTCCATTGCGCTGCGCCTTGCGAAGCAGACCGCCGAGCTTCTGATCAAGTTCTTTAAACAAAGGATTTGAAAAATCCTTCTCGCAGGCACAGATGACCATGCAGGAAGTCTTTATTTGCAGCGGTGATGCTTTGCGGATTTTGATGTCCATCAGTTGGTTCTCCTTGGCTGTCGAGATATTCACTAACTATACAACATTAAAATCATAGGCTTGTTTGCGCGCTTTGACCATAGGTGAAGACTTCTGAAGGATTCATAGCTTCAACGATTGGTTACGCGAACTCATGGTGGTTGAATTGCCTGGGCCTTTCGGTCCGCATTCAACTCGCAAAGGCAACGTGGGGGTAATCTGTTGGTTTTGCCAGTTGTACTCTGAAATTCAAAAACAAAAGCAAAATCCGGGGGGCGCCCCCCCGACTGCGCCTTACTTTTTTACTGGCCTATAAAGAGTAAGCAGAAAATGGCCAGCATTGCGCTGGGCATGTCTGGCGCGTCAGGACGGCAACCTCAACTCATCATGACTGTCCGACTAAGAGTCTACATTTCCCCCGTATGACCCGAGGCTCTTGAGAGCTTCTCCAGTCGTGGAGGGTTGCAGCAGTCGTCATTTTCTCTCGCTTTTTCCCTGTAAGTCACGCCGAAAGTGAGGTCCCAATGTAACGGGCCGGCTTCTAGAGCAGTGTCGTTTGTTGATTGCTCAGAAATCCGGCAAAGGAGATGCCCTCCGCAAGGAGAAGGCACTTTTGCGTCCTTTTGTTGCCGGACAAAAGTATGGCGTCGGTCGGGACGACCCGCTGGTTTTGTTTGCAGAAAAAGAACAAGTGCAACAGATTAAGCATCTGTTGCACTTGTTGTTCACTGCAAAAAATTAATACTTAAACTAAAGCGCCTTGAACGCCTTGCGAGCCGCCTCAATTGTCCGGTCGAGATCGTCCTGTGAGTGGGCAATGCTCATAAAGCCCGCTTCATATTGTGAAGGCGCCAGGTTGATCCCCTCTTCGAGCATGCTGCGGAAGAACTTGGCAAAGACCTGTGGGGTCTCCGGTTTGACGTCGCTGAAACAGAATACCTCTTCCGGCTGGAAGTAGGTGCAGAACATGCC
>JAFDBW010000185.1 GCA_019313105.1 Deltaproteobacteria bacterium
CCAGGTTATCTGTACCCCTCACCTGCGCACCGCCACCCGTGATGCCCAGGTAAACGTAACGGTGCAGATCGCCACCCAGGTCGTGGAGTTTCTGCTGAGAGGGATCATCGTCAACGCGGTGAACGTCCCGTCGATCAGCGCGGACCTCCTGGCCACGCTGCGACCGCACCTGGACCTGGCCGAACGGCTGGGTTCATTCCAGGCCCAGCTATACGGCAAAGGTCTCGAAGAGATCCGCCTGGAGTATGCCGGGACCGTCACTAACAACCCGACCGAACCTTTGACCATGGCGGCGCTAAAAGGCATTCTGGCGCCGATGATCGGCTCCGAAGCCAACTATATCAACGCCCCTCACCTGGCCAGGGAACGCCGCATCAAGGTCACCGAAACCCGCAGCCAGTCAACCCGGGGATTCTCCAGCATGATCCGCCTGACCGTTGTCGGCGCGGAGGGAGAACACTCCGTGTGCGGCGCGATGTTCGGCGAGGGAGATTACCACATCGTGCGCGTCAACGGCTGTAACGTCGAAGCGATCCCCAACGGTCATCTCCTGGTGTTGTTCAACGAAGACCGCCCCGGCATTATCGGCTACATCGGACAGGTGCTTGGTGAAGCTGGAATCAACATTGCCGGTATGAACCTGACGCGACAATCAATCGACGGGCAAGCTGTTTCCCTGATCAATGTCGACAGTTGCATTCCTGACAAAACTCTGGAAAAATTGCGCGCCCACCCGCAGATCGTGGCGGCAAACCAGATCGTATTATAGAAAGAGTCGAGCGTGTCAAACATCATGGAAACGCGCCTGCCAACCGGTGTGAAAGATTTTTTGCCGGTTAAAGCAGCCAAGCTTGACTACCTGCAGAACACCCTGCGCAGCATCTACCATTCCTGGGGCTTTCGCCCGGTTGCTCCGGCAATCCTGGAGGACCTTTCGGTCCTTGAACTAGGGCTGGGCACCGATCTGCGCGAAAAGACCTTTCGCTTCGACGACCGCCAGACCGGTCGACTGGTCGCCTTCCCGCCCGACATCACCCCCCAGGTCGCGAGAATTGCCGCAACCCGTATGCGCGACATGCCGCTGCCTTTCCGTCTCTGCTATAATGGGCGCGTACTGCGCCATACCGAGCAGCAGCTCGGCAAGGACCGGCAGATTTATCAATCCGGGGTCGAACTGATCGGCCTGAGCGGGCCCGAAGCCGATGCCGAAATGATCGCCATGGCGGTCATGTGCCTGCAGGCCGTCGGCGCGAGCGGTTTCACCATCGACATCGGCCAGGTTGAATTTCTGCGCGGAGTCCTCGACGACCTGCCGCTGGATGCCGCACAGTCCCGTGACGTGAGAACTGCGATCGCCGCCAAGGACATATCCGGCCTGCAGCAGAAACTCAAGGGTCTGCCGCTGACCGACCGGCAGCGCGACGAGTTGCTGGCTCTGCCAAGGCTCTATGGTGGCCACGAGACCCTTGACCAGGCCCGACAGGTGATCACCAATCCCGCATCACAGAAGGCCCTGGACAACCTCGAAAGGATCCTGAAGGTGCTTACGGTTTACGGTATCGAAGAGCACATCACTTTAGACCTTGGTGAAATGCGCGGTTTCGATTACCATAGCGGGCTGATATTCCAAGGCTTCCTGTCCGGTTTCGGGCAGGCGGTCTGTGCCGGCGGCCGTTACGACGGGCTGACCGAGCGATACGGGTTCGCTGCCCCGGCGACCGGCTTTGCCTTTAACCTGTACAACCTGCTCTTTGCCCTCGACAGGGTTCTTGACGAGCGCGCTGAAGAGGGCACCGATATCCTGCTCTTCTCATCAGGACAGGACAAGGCCCCGGCCCAGCACCTGGCAGCTGTTCTGCGCAGCCAGGGGTACTCGGTGGCCCGTGACATTATCGAGCGTGACCAGGCGGCCAGTCTCGACTACGCCCGGCGCATGCATTACCGTTACCTGTTGGTGATTGAACCGGCAGAAGAAGAAATGATCCTGATCCGCACTGCGGACGGAGAAAATACCTGCGTCACAAGCGCAGCGATCGGGTCCGGACAATTCCGGATTTAGGAGAAAACCATGGCAAATGTCGTCATTATCGGCGCCCAGTGGGGTGACGAAGGCAAAGGAAAAGTCGTCGATATCTACACCGAGTACGCCAAGCAGATTGTCCGCTATCAGGGCGGCAACAATGCCGGGCACACCCTGGTGGTGGGAGACGAAAAGGTCGTTCTGCACCTGATCCCCTCCGGCATCCTGCATCCCGGCAAGCGCTGCGTAATCGGCAACGGCGTGGTCCTCGACCCGAAGGTTTTCCTCGGCGAGATCGAAGGCCTCAAGCAGAGAGGCTATTTCAAGGACGACAGTCAGCTTCTGGTTGACAGCAACCTGCATGTCATCATGCCCTGGCACAAGGCGATCGACCTGGCCCGGGAAAAGGATGCCAGTCGCAAGATCGGCACCACCGGTCGCGGCATCGGCCCGGCCTACGAGGACAAGATCGGTCGTCGCGGTATCCGTATGAGCGACCTCGTCAAGCCCCAGCTCTTCCGTCGCAAGCTTCAGGAAGTCCTGCCGGAGAAAAATTTCTTGCTGGAGAAATTCTTTGGTGAAGCCCCCCTCGACGAGGAACAGATCTTTACTGAATACTCGGGATACGCCAAACAGATCGAAAAATATATCGGCTGCTGTTCAAGCTCTTTGAACGCCGCGATTCTGGCCGGTGACAACCTGCTCTTCGAAGGGGCGCAGGGCACCCTGCTCGACATCGATCATGGCACCTATCCTTACGTGACATCGTCCTCTACCTGCATCGGCGGAGTGAGCACCGGCACAGGGGTGGCACCTTGCCACATCACAGGCGTTATCGGCATCACCAAAGCATACTGCACCAGGGTCGGCGAAGGGCCCTTCCCAACGGAACTGCACGACGAGATGGGTGAGAATCTGCGCAAAGCCGGCCAGGAGTTCGGGGCAACGACCGGTCGCCCCCGCCGTTGCGGCTGGTTCGACGCCGTTGCCATCCGCGAGGCCGTACGCCTCAATGGGCTGACCGGACTGGCGGTCACCAAACTCGATGTTTTGAACGAACTCGACAGCATCAAGGTTTGCACGGCCTATTCGTACAAGGGGCAACTTCTGGAAGAATTCCCTCGCGACGCTGACATCCTGCATGACTGTAAGCCGGTTTATGAGGAGTTTGATGGTTGGCAAAGCAACATCTGTTCTGCAACCAGTATGGCTGACCTGCCGGCACCGGCCAAAGCCTACCTGGCCAAGCTCGAAGAGCTTGCCGGCTGCCCGATATCCCTGGTCTCGATCGGGCCCCGTCGTGATCAGACGATTCAGGTCAGCAACCCTTTCGGTTAATTGTATGACAACCATATTGGTTCTCATCAAAGGGCAACAGATGGTTCATCTGTTGCCCTTGTTCGTTCCTGCTTTTGACCGTCCTCCACTGTTGCCGCCGCCGATGACGAATGATTAACGTCGATCAGCAGAGCGAAAACTCGGCTGACGCCTCAGACAGTTTTCCTTCGTTTACCCGGATTAATTTCATTCTGTTCGGCGGCACTCAAAGGGAGGGAAAGGCAAAGTAAAAGGCTCTGTTCGCGAATCAAGCTGATTTGATATGATAGGGCAACGGAGGTGATGATTATGGATGAACAAGCGCATGAAAAATGGTTCAGGGAGCAGGTGGAGTTCGAATTGGCAGAGGCCGACAAGCCTGGTGCCGAGTTTGTTTCTCACGAGGAGGTTGGCCGCCGACTTGCCGAAAAACTTGAGGCCCTGCGGTCAGCTATAGACAATTGATTCTCTGGCGAATTCAAGGAGTTCGATATCGACAGAATTAAGCAGCGTCTCAGTCGCCTTCGAAAAGACGATTCCGATATCAGCTAGATTCACGAACACAGCCAAGTAAAAAGGAATAACAAGGGCAACAGATGAACCATCTGTTGCCCTTGTAGAAATCAAGCGACACTTTATCTGCACCGCAACGTGAAACTCCAACCAACCTTACTGCTGCATAAAATAACCAGCAACCTTCCATTCATCACCTTCGAGCATCACCGTGACATACTCCGATACATCTTCAGCCCGCTGAAAATCGGACTCATAGATCAACATGATATATTCACCCTCAGGACTGTCTTTCGCCTCGGTTGCATAACTCGCACTTTTCTGGACCCGCTGGACCAGAGCCCCGGAGAGATTACGTGCCTTGTTCAGCTTGTCTATCCACTCATTTCTCGTGACCTTGTCGCGCATCAGGCCCGCCGAGGACTCCCAGCTCTCGGCATATTTCGCGCCATCGATTAATCCCAGGAACTCAACAGCAGCCGGTTTGGCCTGTTCAACCTTCTCACTGTCCGGGCTCTGGTTGTAGAGCGGGATCAGAATCATAAACAGCGCGGCAACAATCAGAACGGCGTGAATACGTAATTGCTTCGGTATCAAAACATCCTCCGGTAGATTTGAAATTTGTCTCGTTTTTTACTACGGAACAGCCAGGAGGTCTAGACATTTTGAAAAACAGCCCGGCAGGCAAAAGGATTATCCCGCACTACGCATCCTGTCCGAGACGTCGGAAAGCCGCCAGCACATCGTTCTGGTTGAGAATCCCGACCAGTTTTTGCTCATCATCTGAATCGACAACTGGAAAATAGCTGACATTGCGATGCAACTGCAGGATTTTCAGAGCCTCGCGCAAGGGCTGGTCAGGTTTCAGACAGTAGGATGCAGTTGTCGTCAGGTCGCCGGCGACGACCAGCGGTACCAGTGCCGGTTCGAAGAGCAGGTTGCGGATTTCCGTATAATCGATGACCCCGATAAACCGGTTGCTATCGTCAACCACCGGGAACCGATCGTAGCGGCTGTGGGCAATATATTTGAGCAGCGAGTAGTAGGGGGTGCTGTGCGAGACGGTATCCACGTTCTGGCGCATGATGTGCCGTACCAGGATATCTCCCGGGTCTTTAAGATCGTGGCCGATCGGCACACCAAGTGAGCTGCGGAAGTGATGAACCACGTTGTGCAATCCCTCCAGGGCTCCCACCGGTGCTTTCTTCTGCAGCAATGCAAGAATCGGCACTTCACCGGAACGCACCAGTCCATGTCTTACGGCAAGCGGGCCAACCAGTTCAAAGACAACCACCGCCCCGAGTACAATCGTTTCCAGCAATTTACCGCCTGCCGGCCAATGGTGCGCCAGTTGACTGGCCAGGCCGATGGCGACACCAGCTTGAGCCATCAGTGTTAGACCAATGTAGGCCTTCTCCGAGTCGCCGAAGGCTCCGAGGCGAGCGCCGATGGCGGCCCCAAGCCACTTGCCGAGGGTGCGCGCGAAGACATAGGCAACGCCAAGCAGCCCAATATGCGCCAGGGATTCGATGTGTAGATTGGCGCCGGCAAGGACGAAGAAGATAACGTAAAGGAGATAGTCAACCTGGCGGATGTCCTGTTGCAAGCGATTCCAGCGCGAGCAACTGTTGGCGAGGACCATGCCGAGGACCAGACTGGCGAGCAGAGGGTCAATTTCCAACCCTCGGCAGATGGCCACATTGACGGCAATCCCTCCCAGCATGAGAATCTTGTTCTCGCTCGGCAGTTCGAGGCGCTGGGCCCACACCGACATGAAAAAACCGATGATGGCGCCGACTAAAACTGGCCCCCCCATGCGCATCATCAATACCGCAAGCCCTTCGTCGGGAAAGATGAAGATGTGAGCGATTACTGCGAAGCCGAGAACCGACACCAGGTTGTTGAATCCGACCAGGGTCAGAACAAGGCTGGTCACCGGCCCTTCCGCCTCATACTCGCGTATGACCATCAGGGTGGCCGCAGGGGCTGTGGCCACGGCAATGATTCCCAGAAACATGGCGAACGCCAGCGATGTCTGCCAGAGGGTCAGGCCCGGGAGCACTTTCTGCAGCACTGCCAGATTGACCCCCAGCGTAGAGGCCGCCACCAAAGCAAAAGTTAGTAGCATCTCACTGCCGGAAAAGAGCAGGACCCGATGGCGCCAACGGTCAAGGTGGCGGATTTCGAACAATCCGCCTATATGCATCAGGATCAGTGCCAGGGCCAGATCGGAGACCAGACGGAGCTCTCCAAGAACCTCTGCGGGGAGGAAGGTCGGCAGGTTGACCAGGCCGGCAAGAGACGGACCTATCAGCAGGCCAACGACCAGGTAGCCAGTGACTCGCGGGATACGGCAGAGAGAAGCAAGCCTGCCACCCAGCAGGGCACCGATGAAAATCGCGGCAAGTGCAATCAGTATTTGGAACAAAAAAGAGTCCATAGCCTTATATCAGACCTGCCCGCACCCTTTAGTTTTGACAAGACGTCTCCGTACCCGATGGGGCAAGGAAACCAACAGTCCGGGATTCGTTACGTGTCGCCGGCGTAAATTTCTTCTAGAGAGGCCAGCCCTTTTTTTTCACCGATAATCAGAAGTCGGTCCCCTTCCTTGAGGACGACACCGCCGTCCGGTACGAAGGATTGGTCAGCACGCGTCAGCATTGCCACCAGGCAACCCTTGGGAATCGACAGGTCTTTCAGGGTCTGACCGACCAGACTGTCCGTGGGGCTCTTGGCGTAGATATTCAGGACCAGGAAATGATCATCGTGGAGCAGGCTCTGTCGCAGGCTTTGTTCGTTATCAGCCTGATGCCACTCCTTGAAGAAACTTTCTTCGTCGATACGTTCGGCTATTCTTGCCAGAATCCTCAGGTGCTGGGTCGGGTTGTGATCCGGACTGACGAGAAAGAAAAGTGCATAAACGACCTCTTCACCCTCTTCCTGGTAGTTCAGCGGGTTGTAAATCGAGATTCGCACACCCTGCTTCGCCCTGACCAGGATCATCTCTGCGTGCGCGATCTTGTCCGAGCGGAAATGAGGGAGCGCTACCCCACGGGTCACCGGAGTCGCCCCGATCTTGTTGCCGTCCATAACCTGCCTGCAGATATCCTCTTCGGTCATGGGGATAATGGTGCACAGCTCCGCCGCAACCTGCGCCACCACATCTTTGAATTGGCTGGCAGCATCAATTTCAACAACCCGGCTGCGCATAACAATCTCATCAAAGGGGTCCTCCTCGCGCAGTCCCTTCTCTCGCAGGATCCCACGCAACTCGCTGTCCAGATCGACATGTTTGTGACGTCCAAGACGTTCGAATACGTGGTAGATGGCCCCAGCACGAACCACACGGTGACGGCCATAGTACAGGTACCATCCACTCGAAGCCAGAACAAGCCCGGCAGAAAAGAGCATCGGGATCAGCCCCATCTCGACAATTAAAAACAGCGGCAGGACTATCCCGGCCAACTGCATCCAGGGATACAGCGGCGAGCGATAACCCGGGTCGTAGGATTGAATATGGCTCTCCCGCATGATGATCACCGCGATACACACCAGGGAGAACATC
>JAFDBW010000186.1 GCA_019313105.1 Deltaproteobacteria bacterium
AACCATCAACATGTAGATCAGGATCATCACGGTACAAAAAGCCAGGCCAAGATCACGAAACACCTCAAGGGTGATGTGCCACTCGCCATCCCACTTGATCGACGGTTCCATGTTGTTGAATGGCTGGTTGAGGTTGAAGATCTCGAGCGTCTCTCCGCCGCCACCAAAATCACTTGCTTTGAGTTCCGCCAACTGACGGTTCATATCAAAAATTGCGTAAACCGGGCTTTCAACCTCGCCAGCAACATCTCCGGTGACGTAAATCACCGGTTTCAGATTTTTGCGGTAGATCGGCTGCTCGACCGCCTGTTCGGTGACCGTGACCAGCTCACGTAATGGCACTAAAGCACCTTGTGAATCAGCTGTCGATCGCAGAGAAATATTGAGCAGGCTGTCGATTCTGGCTCGTTGGCTTGCCGGCAGCTGCAAGACAATATTGATCTTTTCCTTGTCCGCCGGTTGGTGAAACAGGTCAATCGACTGTCCCTGAACCGCCATTTGCATGGTCTGGGTAATCACCCCTTCGCTGAGACCATTGAGAGCCGCTTTCTCCTTGTCGACCTTGAGTACCAGACGCGCACGATCGGTCTCTCGATACCAGTCGACATCGACGACACCGGCCGTTGAGTTAAAAATCTCCCTGACGCGCTGCGCCAGCTTGATCCGTTGCTCGTCGGTGCTGCCGTAGACTTCTGCAACCAGAGTCGCCAGTACCGGTGGCCCGGGCGGAACTTCCGCGACAGCGACAGCGGCGCCATATTTTTTGGCAATCTCACTGATTTCCGGCCGCATGCGTACGGCGATATCATGGCTCTGCAGCGAGCGCTGATCCTTTGGCAGCAGATTCACCTGGATATCGGCCACCGTTGGCCCGCTACGCATGAAATAATGGCGGACCAGGCCGTTGAAGTTGTAGGGTGAGGCCGTACCGACGTAGATCTGGTAATCAGTTGTCGTCGGATCTTTGCGGATAACGGCGGCCATCTCGAGAGCAACGCGGCTGGTCTGCTCAAGGGTAGACCCTTCAGGCATGTTGAGAATCACCTGGAACTCGCTCTTGTTGTCAAAGGGCAGCATCTTGACCTTGACCAGGCCGAAATAGACCATCGCAAAGCCCCCCAGCAGCAGCAGGATAATCGTGGTGAAAAAGAGTGTGCGCGAAACGGCGCTGGCAAGTAAGGGGTCCATGGCCCGATGGTAAAGACGGGTCAGGAGATCATTGGGAGCATGATCGTGATCCAGTTGGCCAGCCTCCTCGGCGGCTCTAGGCTCTCTGCATTTAGCCAGCAGGCGAATCGCCGCCCAGGGCGTGACGGTGAAGGCGATCAGCAGCGAAAAGATCATGGCCGCCGACGAACCGATCGGGATCGGTCGCATATAAGGCCCCATCAGGCCACCGACAAAGGCCATCGGAAGAATCGCCGCGATCACCGCCCAGGTCGCCAAGATGGTAGGGTTGCCGACCTCGGCCACAGCATCGATGGCGATCGTCACCATTGATTTCTCGCGGCCTCCGGGAAGGCGCATGTGACGGACAATGTTTTCCACCACGACAATCGCGTCATCAACCAGGATACCGATGGAAAAAATCAGCGCAAACAGGGTGATCCTATTCAGAGTGTAGCCATAGAGATAAAAGACCAACAGTGTCAGGGCCAGGGTCGTGGGGATTGCCAGCAAGACCACCAGTGCTTCGCGAAAGCCGAGAAAGAAGAAGATCAAAAGTGCGACACCGAAGACCGCGATGCCCATATGCAACAGCAGCTCATTCGATTTCTCGGCGGCCGTTTCACCGTAATTACGGGTGACGCTGACCTTGACATCGATCGGGATGACACTTCCCCTGAGATCGTCAACTTTAGCTTCAACCGCATGAACCACATCAATGGCGTTGGTGCCTGGACGTTTTGCCACCGACAGAGTCACCGCTGCGGCTTCTGTCTGCCCCGCTTCACCGTAGAGCACGTAGGAGTCTGGCTCCTCGGGACCGTCGATGATCTGCGCGACATCGGCGAGGTAAACCGGTCGACCGTCATAAACGCCAACCACCACCCGGCCGATCTCGTTTGCAGAACTGAGGAATTGGCCGGTCTGCAGCGACACCTGGTGGTTAAGAGCCTCGATCTTTCCCGTGTATTGCTGCGTATTCGCCTGCTGGAGAGCTGCAACCAGTTGCTTCGGCATCAGGTTCCGCGCCGCCAGCAGCAACGGGTCGAACTCAATCCGCACCTGGCGCCGGGTGCCACCGATGAGTTTCGTCTCAGCGACATTGGCAATCGTCTTGATTTCGTCATCAACCTGGGCCGCCAGCCGACGCAGCATAAAATGGTCATAACCTCCACCATGGAAGGTCAGAGCCAGAATCGGCACATCATCGATGGAGTGCGGCTTGACCAACGGCTGTGAGACACCAGGCGGGATCCGGTCAAAATTGGTGGCCAGCTTCTGATTTAGGCGAACAATGGCCGTCTCATAATCTTCTCCGACATAAAACCTGACGACCAGCAGACTCTGCCCGGCCATTGAGGTAGAGTAGATATACTCGACCCCGGGCAGCTCATAGAGCAGCTTTTCCATCGGGATGGTGACTTGTTGTTCAATCTCTGCAGGCGTGGCACCGGCCATGCTGACCATAACATCGATCATCGGCACCTTGATCTGCGGTTCTTCCTCGCGTGGCAGCAGACTGATGGCCATCAGGCCGAGCAGCATCGAGAAGATCACGATCAGCAGAGTTAATCTCGAATTTATAAAGTAGGCCGCGAGCTTCCCGGCAAATCCGGCTTTTTCGACCTTCGATTCGTTCATTGTACCGACCCGTCCGTGATCACCTTCAGGGGTTGCCCATCCTGCAGCTTTTCGACCTCATCGAGCACAATTTGATCCCCTGCCTGCAGGCCGGAAAGGATCTCGATGCGCCCCTCGAATTCGACGCCGGTCCGTACCAGGCGCATACGGGCCATGCCCTGCTCTGCAACAAAGACCTGCTGCATCTGGCCAGTCTTCCTGAGGGCCTTGCTGTTAAGCATCAAGGTCTTCGCACGGCTATCTACCAGTGCAACACGGGCAAATTGACCGCTACGCAACTCCGGAGCAGCGGGTAGCGTCAACTTGACGTGAGTCGTGTGTGAAGCCGGATCAACCGTTGGTGAGATTTCCCGCACTTGTGCATTGAGTGACAACCCGGCCGCCGGTACGGTCAACGGTAGACGGCTCGACAGAGTTAAAGAATGAGACTGGGCCTCAGGGACCTGGATCACCACTTCGAGGGCTGTACTCTTTTCGAGCTTGAGTAGTGACGCTCCGGAGGAAGCCAGGTCGCCGACTTCGACCAGCTTATCGGTGACGGTGCCATTGAATGGCGCCCTGATTTCCGTATAGCCGAGAATCGTTTGAGCTTCGCGGTAGACAGCTTCATTGATCTGCACCAACTCTTTGAGCGTTTTGACCTTTTCCCGGGTCGATGCATGGACCGCCTGCAGCTTGGTCTCTCGCTCCAGATTCCGCTGCGCCTGAGCGAGTTGAGCCTCGGCCTGCTGAAGCCTGGCGTTAATCTCTGCGGCAGAGATTTTTACCAGCAAGTCGCCCTGTTCAACATTGGAACCGATCTGCACCGGCAGGTCGATAATCTGGCCAGAGACACGTGCCGAGATCGTGGCGTGTTCTATCGCCTGCACCGTGCCGGCCAGTTCAACCTGAATGGGGACCGGGCTCTCGGTTAGAGTTTCGATTTGAACTTCGAGCGGAGGCAGTGCTGAGGCTGTTGATCTCTCCTCAGGATCATTGCAGCCAGCGCCAATAATCAGAGCGAAAACAGCCAAATACCGGGCACTTTTTTGCAAAATCATGGTTGTTTCTCCATGCTGGTGGTCTGATCGAAGCTTTCGGCATACTGCGGCAAACCCGCCGCACGCCGCAGATCAGCGACGGCGATTTGGACTGCAGAAGAGGCAAGGGCATGACGAACCCGGGCATCGGTCAAGCGGTTCTCGCTATCGATCAGCTCGGAGACTAAAAGCACCCCGGCCTGGAATCGGGCCTGAGTTAAATTTTCACTTTCCACGGCCTGTTCAACCGCTTTCAGTGTGACTTGTTGCCTCTGTCGCGCCCGTTCCAGCGACAGCTGCGCCTGGGCCAGTTCAAAGCCAAGCGCCAACTTCAGCTTTTTCTGTTCAGCGCGCAAGGCACCGAGCTGTGCTTCGACCAGGGCAATCTCGGCATCGGATTGATGGCCATCAAACAGCTTGAAATTCACATTAAGACCGGCGATCCAGGAATCGCCGTCACCATTCAGGACCGTGCCCTGGTCGTACTGGTAACGAGCGAAGCCATCCACGGTCGGCAAACGGCTGCCGTGCGCTGCCGCCAGCTGTGCTTCAGAGGCCTTCAGCGCTGCGGTCGACTTCTTTAACTCCGGGCGCTGTGTCGGATCGGGGTCTATGGGCAGCGCCGGAAGTTGGTTGTCAGTGATCTTTATGTTCAGGTCGTCACCGGGCAGTCCCAGCAACGTCAGCAAAGTCCTTTTGGCCAACTCAAGGTCATGTTGCGCCTGGATCAGCTTTTCCATGACCTGTGATTGCTCCACCTCGAGGTTCAGCAAGTCGAGCTTGAGAAGATCCCCGGCATCGTAACGCGACCGTGCTACGGCCAGCGAGGAGGCGATGGAATCAAGAGCCTTCTGGCGGGCTTGCAGAATCTCGCCTGCCTCGACAATTCGCTGAAAACCGCGGAAGACCTCGAATTCGAGCCTCAGGAGGACCGTCTCTCTGGCCGCGGCGGAGAGATCGACCCCTGCTTTAGCCGTATTTTTGTCAGCTTGATCCTGACCGCCATTGTAGAAGCGGTACTTCGCGCCGATACCCAAACCGAGGTTGTCGGTGCGCCCGGGATCATTAAAGTCGATTCCCGGCGAAAATTCCCCCTGGTTAAGAATATTGCCAAAGGAATACATCGGGTTATTAGTCTGACTGTAGTTGCTGTACAGCTCAACCTGTGGGTAAAAGCCAACCGTGGCCTTCTGCAACATGGCGTCGGCCTGAAGAATCCTCTGCGCGGCCAGCTGGCTGTCCGGGTTGTTCTGCCTGGCAAAGGTGACCGCCTGGCGTGCCGTCCAGATTTCCGGGATTTCCGAACCCACGGCAACGCCTGATACGCTGATCAGCAGGAACAGTAGTAAGAATCGGTTTGCTTTCATTGCCTTGCCTGCCTTTTGACTGTCATTGTGCCTCTTGACTTCCCTGGATCCGGATACACTGATCATGTGAAATCAACGCACTCAGAAAAAATAAAGTCAGTCACAAAATTGTTAGACAGTGGTTACCACAATATATTCGAATAAATATATATATTGTTTTTTATCTTAAGCCGAAGACAAGTACAACTAAAAAAAGATACCACAAAGATTTGCAGTTATTAATATTTGCGAGAAAAAACCCAAGAAATCCCTTAGACACTGAATTTTCGGCAAAAAATACTTTTAATAAAACAGGGTTTGGTTTACGATGTTGAGCCAAATTTATTAATTCCGGTTTTATTAACCCCATAAAGGAGCGGTAAACATGAAAAGATTGGCTTTGCTCGTAATAACTCTCTGTCTCACCCTGGTCTTTGGCGCTGGTGCAGGACTCGCTGAAGAGAAGAAAGATCCTTTGGCCGCCTGGAAAGCCACGTTTGACCCGAGCGGCGCCGAATACACCTACATTCTGTCCAACATCTCCCACCCGGTCATCGAAGGCGTCGGCTTCGGCTACCGCCTGCGCGACCGTGTCTGGGAAGACTCCAAGGGTCGCCTGTATGTAGACTTCCGTCCCCTGGCCCAACTGGGTGGTGAAAAGGACGTTATCAACAAGCTCAAGCTCGGCGCCGTGCACGGCATGTTGAGCTCATCGGTTGCTGCCGCAAACGTGGCTGACACCCTCGGCATCGTCAACCTCCCCTATGTTGTCGATACCTTTGACAAGCTCGACAAGTTCCGCAACACGCCGGAACTCTGGAAGCCCTTTTCCGAAAGCGCTCTGGGTGGCGGCATCATGACGGTTGACGTCACCGGTTACGGTCCCTACGGCTGGGCGACCACCGAGCCGGTCAACACGATCGCCGATGCCAAGAAGGTCAACTTCCGCATAGCCGAAGCTCCGGTCAACGCCGACTTCTACAAGGCATGGGGTCTCAAGTTCACAGTCATGCCATGGCCGGACGTCCCCCAGGCTCTGCAGACAGGTGTCATCACTGGTCTCGACCACACTGCGATCGTCTGTAACATCACCAAGAAGTTCACCATCGCCAAGAACTTCACCGAACTCGACTATGCCCAGGGCCTCTTCATCCACCTGATGAACAAGCGCTGGTTCGAAAAACTGCCCGCCGACCTGCAGCAGATCCTGATGACTGCGATCGTCGAGGAAAGCGCCAAGACCCGCGAGCTCACCCGCAAGCAGCATGAGGACCAAGTTGCCAAGGCAAAGGAAGCCGGCGTTGCCTTCCACAAGCTCTCCGACGCCGAGAAGCAACAGCTGATCGATATGGTTGCACCGGTCTACCAGTCCTGGGGCGAGAAGATCGGCATGGATTATTTCAAAAAGGTTCAGGCTGAGCTCAAATAATTGATTCTTTGAGCGAAACCCGCTATATTCAGCGACCGGGGAGAAGCCTTCTTCCCGGTCGTTTTTTTATCAGCGGTGATTACTGTTTCAGGGCCATTTGTTGAGCAATAATGAAGAAACTCGTTTACCACATTCATCGCACCTTTGCCTTTTTTGAAGACTGGAGTCTCTTCATCACGGTGATGGTCGCCCTGCTGGTGGCAATCGCCAACGTTATGCTGCGCAAACTGACCAGCGACGTAAACCTTTACTGGTCGGACGAGGTGGTCCGCAAGACGATCTTCTTCACCACCTATGTCGGCTGCATTGCAGCAATTCGTAATCGCTCGCTGATCCGCATCGATGCCCTGCCGCAACTCTTTCCGTTCATGAAGAAACCGCTGACCCTGCTTAATCACCTCGGGGTGCTGGTTTTTTCCGGCTTCATGGTGTACCTCGGCTGCTCCCTGGCCGTCCTGGTCTACAATGACCAGTTCGCCAAAACCGCGTCCCTGCAGATACCCGAGTGGTATTTCTATGCCTTGTTCCCGGTCATGGGTGTAATGATGTTCATCCGCACCCTGATCGTCATGGTCGAGGACTGGTGCGGCATCGACCTCAGCAAGCCGCCAAGCAGGGATGGGGAGGTCTGATGGAGACCAACTACCTAGTCATACTGGCGCTTCTGATCGGCTGCCTGGCCTCGACGGTCCCGGTGTTCATGGCGCTCTTCTTCACCGGCATGGTCGGTCTGGTCTGGATTGCCGGGATTGACCCGCAGATCGTTGTCG
>JAFDBW010000187.1 GCA_019313105.1 Deltaproteobacteria bacterium
AGATCGACAAAATCATTACCGCGGAGAGCAGCGGCATCATGATCGCCCAGGCGATCGCCGGACACTTCGGCGTGCCGTTCATCTATGCCAAGAAGAAGCGTCCCCTGACGATGCGGGAATACTACGCCGCATCGAGCTACTCCTTTACCAAGCAGGAGTCGACCACCCTGTATGTTTCGCAGGAGGTGCTCGGAACTCGTGAGCGCCTGCTGTTCGTCGACGACTTCTTCGCCGCCGGCTCGACCTACAAGGCGATCGAGCAGATCATCGAACAGGCCGGAGCAACCCTGGTCGGCGTGGCGGTGCTCATCAACAAGTCGGACCGTCGGGATATAGAGTCGATTTTAACTATGGATGATTTAGCAAACGGATAAATTCTGCAACGCAAAGACGCAAAGCAAACAAGGCAAAGCGCAAAGAAGCTCCCGACTAATATCTATGCCTTCTTTGCGCCTTTGCGTTAAACGTTTTAACTTTTCACTCCTGAACGGATTACATTATGTCGACCGCAACCCTGTTTATCCTGATGGCCCTGGTCGCCGGTATTTCGGTGCCAACCCAGGCCGGGATCAATGCCCAACTCGGGCTCTGGACCAAGTCACCGGTCCTCGCCGCAACCATCTCCTTTGCCGTCGGCACCCTGACCCTGATCGCCTATACCCTGGTGGCCCGTATTCCCCTGCCGGCGCTCGCCGGCATCGGCGGACACCCCTGGTGGATCTGGATCGGCGGCGCGCTCGGCGCCTTCTTCGTCACCGCGACGATCATCCTGGTTCCCAAGCTCGGCGCCACGACCATGGTGACGACGGTCCTGGCCGGTCAGATGGTCGCCTCACTGCTGCTCGATCACTTTGGTGTCCTCGGCTACCCGCTGCACCCGGTCAGCCTCGGCCGGGTGGCCGGCGTGCTGCTGGTGTGCGTCGGGGTCTGGTTGATCAAGGTTTTCTAAAAAATATCGGTGTTTATCCCTTGAACGCCGAAATCATCAACTCGAAATCTTCCAGCAGGGACTGCAGGTCCTCCTCGTGCTCAATCTCCTGTTCTATGATCTGTAACGCGATATTGTAGGTGACAGGATCCTTATCCCTAGTCATGTCCATCAACTTTTTATAGACACTAATGGCACACTGCTCACCGGCAATATTCTGTATCAAAAGTGTTTTCACAAAGGGATCATCAGGTGCCTCATAGGCGCAGTTTGTGAGCTTGAACCATTCGCGTGGATCAGTCACTGGATCTCCACCTAACTGGATAATGCGGTTGGTCACCAGCAAGGCATGATTCAATTCTTCCGTCGCGTGCAGCTCAAGTTCGGCAATCACAGCCTCTTTCATCGGCCCTTTGGCAACCTTTGCCCCGGTCCAGTACTGGTAGTAAGCAAGCCATTCATCAGCATAGGCTTTACGCAGCACAGAAATAAGCTCATCAACATCCAGCCCGACAATTTCACGACCTCTGCTTCCCATATCTCCTCCTTTTGCCATGTGGTTAGAACCCTTTATAAGGGTAACCTGATTTTTGTTCTTTTCCAGAGGAGACAACAATTTAGGTCGTCACAAGAATGATCGTGCCGACAGGGGCGGGGGTGAGATACTTTTAAAAACTGAATCTGCAGAATTTGTTGAGATCACGCGACATTCGAAAATCACCTGAGCGAACAATGCCAGGGGCAGCAGAGCGACGCTTAATGTCCCAGCTGCCGCATAATCTTGAGCACCGCCAATTCCTTGGCCTTTGCCTCGATATCGACGGTGGCATCAAGAGCAAGCCAATCAGCGGGGAAATCTTTCCGGTCGATATAATCTGCGTGGGCTTTCGGATTGTTGCTGTGCCAACCATCCCTGGGTGAAGAGAGATGCACATAAGCCTCTCCACGACCGGACTTTCGCCAGCTTGCCAGGCATTGTTCGGTTGCTTCGGAGATGTTCAATCGGCCTGGATTGCAGCGGTGGTGATGCACATCATAAACCAGCGGGATGTGCATGTCCTTGCAGACCGGAATCAGGTCGTCTACAGTGTAGGAAACATCATCGTTCTCCAGGGTCAAGCGTGACCGCACTCGCTCCGGGAGCTGGACAAAATTCTCCCTGAAGCGCCTCAAGGCACTTGCCTTGTCTCCGTAAACTCCGCCGCCGTGGATGTTTATGACATCGGCACCGACCAACTCGGCGAGCATGGCCTGGTATTCAAGCTCCATGACCGATTTCCTGGTCACCTCGGGGTTTGGTGATGAGAGCAGGACAAACTGGTCCGGATGGAAGCTGAGTCGAATATTCCATTGCTGCCGTAACCGGTTTGCCTCTTTCAGCTTCGTGATGATTGCCGATGCATCGGGCAGGTCCTTAATGGAATAACCAACCTCAGGGTGGGTGTATCTGGGCAGGAGTGGTGAAGGGATGCGGTAAGCACCGATACGAAAAGCATGGACCGCTTCGAGGGCAGCCACCAGGCTGGTGCAGTTGGCCAGGCAAAGCAAAGAAATTTTTTCTAGCCGCTCACGCCTGGTTAACTTGATCAGGGCCTTTGCCGTCGTCTGGCGAAAGCGGATCGGCTGTTCGCGAAACAGGCAGCAAAGACCAAAACGTAACATGATGAAGTCCTTCCACATTTGCAAACGACAAGAAACTTTTTACCATTGTATAGGGCGGGTTATCTGCCGACAAAGACAAACTGCTTATCCCCGGGGGGCTATATGGCCAATTCGACAGAATGGAACCTGGTTCTGGAACTCCTTCAAAATCAAGCCTTTGGTGTGCTTGGGACGTCTCGCGAAGGGCATTCCTATACCAGCCTCGTGGCGTTCGTCCCAACAGAAGATGCGACCCGCCTGTATTTTGCAACAACGCGGGCAACCCGTAAGTACCATAATTTGTCAGCAGATGACAGGGTCGCTTTGTTGATCGACAACCGGGCTGACCAGACCAGGGCTCTTTACGAGGCGGCCGCGCTAACGGCTTATGGCACTGCCAGAGAGATCGATGATGGAAGCCGCAGCGAGGCGATTGAAATCTATCTCTCCAAGCATCCACAGCTGAAGACCTTTGTCTCTGCACCCACAACGGCTTTGTTCCTGATCACAGTGAAAGAATATCACCTTGTACAGCGTTTCCAAAACGTGACTGAATTTCGGATGAACCGATGCACTACCTGATTCCGCTGACTTCATCTTGCCGGGAGGCAGTAGAAACCATTGGCGGCAAGGCACAAATGCTGGCTTATTTACAGCAGCAGGGCTTTCAAGTGCCGGCAGGCCACTGTTTGCCGGTCAGCGTCTATTTTGAATTCATCAACGAAACGGGTCTCGACGCCTTCATCGCCATGGAACTCCAACGCAAGGATTTCAGCGCCATGCGGTGGGAAGAGATCTGGGATGTATCACTGCGTATCCGGAATCACTTTGTTGCCTGTGACTGGCCGGTGACGTTGAAGCAGAAGCTGCTTGATGATTTGCATCGAACCGCTGACAACTGGCCGGCGACGGCAGTCCGCTCTTCTGCTCCCGGGGAGGACTCCTGCAAGCAATCCTTTGCCGGTCTGCACGAAAGCCGTGTCATGCTGCATGGCGCAGAGGCCATTCTCGAGGCGATACGTGTCGTCTGGGCATCACTCTGGTCAGATGGTGCGCTGCTCTATCGACACGAACTGGGTCTGGACCCGGGCAAGAGTGCTATGGCTGTCATCATCCAGGAGATGGTGGTCGGCAAGGTCTCCGGTGTCCTGTTTACCAAGGCACCGCAGAATAGCACGGTTATGATGGTCGAGGCGGTCTGGGGTTTGAACCAGGCCCTTGTTGATGGAACAATTGAGCCGGACCGCTGGCAACTCAGCCGCGCAACCGGCAACGTGGTCGAAAAACACGAAGTGATTCACTCCGTAGCGATGAGGCCGGTCTCAAGCGGGCTTGAATTAGCCCCCGTGGAGCAGGCTCAACATGGGCAGACACCGCTTGACGACTCGCTCTGCCGCACCCTCTATCAGGCAGGGTCTCAATTGGAAGACCTCCTGGGGACAGCAGTCGATATCGAATGGACTCAATCTGAGGCGGGACTGCATATTCTCCAGGCACGCCCGATTACATCGCTTTTAGAATCACGCGCTGATGATGAGAGGCTCTGGTATCTGAGTCTGCACCGGAGTTTGGAGAACCTTGAAGAGCTACAAAGAGAACTCGAACAAGTGATCCTGCCCGGGATGGATGCTGATGCAGACCAGATGAGTGCGATTGATTTGCCTCAACTTGGTAACCGGGAACTTGCCGTGGAACACCTCCGGCGCAGCCGAGTTCTCGACAAATGGCTTCAGACATACAAGGAAAAATGTATTCCGATGGCTCATGGGCTGAGACTCTTTGGCGAGTTCTACAATGATCTTATCAAGCCGGAGAACACTTTCGAGTTTGTCAGCCTGTTGCACTCTGAAGATTTATTGGCCGTCCAACGAAACCGGCAACTACGCAAAATAGCGAACGTCCTGCGCGAGGATCCGACGGTCCTTGAGCGTTTGAAAGAAGGCCATGAAATGTCTCCGGACAGTCCCTTGCAGCTGTTAATTGATGATTTTACCCGTCGATATAGCGGTATCAACTGGGTCTTGAAGGATGGCGGGGAGCTGTGCGGATGGCTGGTGAAGCTCGCCGAACAGGAGGATCTGGTCCATGAACAAAAGCGTGCAATGACTGAAGAATGCTTTCTGAGCAACCTCGCCGAGGAGGACCGTGATTACGCAAGCCGGATTCTTCTGGTTGCCAAGGCCAGTTATCTTTTGCGCGACAATGATAACCTTTACCTGGGGAAGGTAAGGGCCGGCGTTACGGCTGTGGAACAGGAAATTCGCAAGCGCGTTGAAGCCGGGACAGGAAAAGAACTCGCAAGGCTCCTGTCGGAAGAGGCCGGTCCGGACACGCTCTTCTCCAGGTATGCGTTGCAACAAGAGCAGGAGATGTCCTCTCGCGTTCTGCAGGTCCCTCGTCAGCTTATCGGCCAACCAGCCGGACCAGGAGTCGGTTCAGGTCGGGCCAGGGTGCTTGATGGTTCGAGTCCCTTGGCAGATTTTAAACGAGGTGACGTGTTGGTCTGCGATGCCATTGAGCCAAACATGACTTTTTTGGCGCCACTGGCTGCTGCCATTATCGAGCGCCGTGGCGGAATGCTGGTTCACGGAGCTATCATTGCCCGTGAATATGGCATCCCCTGTGTGACCGGGATTCCCGAGGCAACCCGGGTCATTCAATCTGGAGACAGGTTGTCGGTTGACGGTTACCTCGGTATTGTGACGATTGAACATGATGACGCCTAGGTCAGCCTTTTTCCTGACGGCCATTTAATAATTTGTCCCGAAACGTTTTGCTGATCGGATTCTCCCCCAGCCAGATGCCGAAATAGGCAACTGCAAAATCGGCCCCCGGGACACGGCCCAGGCTTTGATTATTGAGCCTCAGTTCGGTTCCCTGTTCGGGGATATAGTCGATACTGTAACGGTCTCCTGGTTTAACATCCCTAAAGAAGCTGTAAAAAACCCGAAGCCTCTCAGCCAGGGCCTGATACTCGACTCCGGGCAAATTGTCGCGCAAGATCTTGTCCGATGCATCGGCAAAACCTTTCGCCTCTATATCCCGGAAATATGAAATCTCCAGCTTCTTCGGCACATCCTCTGCCCAGGAAGAACCGGCAACATTGTCCGGCAGATAGAATGCTCCTGCATACACATCGAAGAGCATCGCCCATTTTAGAACAGCAACACCTTGCAATCTGACAGCATGCTTTTCCAGCTCAACCTGGTCGGCAAAAGAAACCCCCTTGATCTCCGCTGCCAGACAGGCCTGACTGGTGAAGATGGCCAAAAGGCTAAAGCAGATCAGCAGCTTTTTTAACATCATTGTCCAGCTCCCTTTCCCTGATATATCTAGAAATATAATAACAGAAATCGGACTTGCTTTGCTCGACCGACGGGGACTATGCGCACGCACAAATGTTAAAGGTCTGGAAATATTGCGTTTATGCAATTTAGTCGGTAAACTTTCCTGTGTTAACAAAAATTTATTTGAGCGTGGATTGCCCGATGACGATATTTCTTTTGTGCGGACTTGTCCTGTTTGTGTTCATGACGGCGATATTTGTCCTGGCCATGATCGTTAAAGACAACAGCATTGTTGATGTTGCCTATGGTCTGGCGTTTGTCCTGACCAGCTGGGTGCTTTTCATCACTTACGGCAGTGGTCACTTGCGCCAATGGTTGATCGTCGTTCTGGTTTCCCTGTGGGGAGTGCGCCTGGCAGTCCATATCGCACTTCGGAAAAAAGGCGAGGGAGAAGACTTTCGCTACCGCCAATGGCGTGAGCAATGGGGGGAGACCTTCGTCTGGCGCAGTTTCCTGCAGATCTTTGTGCTGCAGGGGACGGTTGTTTTCCTGGTGGCTTTACCAACGCAGCTGGTGATCAATAGCCCCGGGGGGCATCTTGGTGTTCTCGACCTGGCTGGTGTTGTCATCTGGCTGTTCGGTTTCGGCTTTGAATCGATCGGTGACTGGCAGCTCCTTCGTTTCAAAAATAATCCTGATAATCGTGGCAAAATCATCCAGAGTGGCCTGTGGCGCTTTACACGCCACCCGAATTATTTCGGAGAAGCGGTCCTCTGGTGGGGCCTTTTCCTGATCGCTTGCCAGGTCCCGTATGGGGCTGTCGCCATCATCAGTCCGCTGCTGATCGATTTCCTGCTACTGAAAGTGTCCGGCATCCCGATGCTCGAGGCCAAGTACGAAAACAACACCCAATTTGCCGCTTACAAAGCCAGGACCAATGCTTTCTTCCCATGGATCCCTAAAGCTGGAGTGCGGAATGACTAACCTTGACAAGATCTCTGCCGCAAGACAAAAGATCGCCGTTATCGGAGGCGGAGTTGCCGGCATTGTCTCGGCCTACCTGCTTCAGCAAAGGCACGATGTGATGCTCTTTGAGCAGAACGATTACCTGGGCGGGCACACCCATACCATCGAGATCAGGAATGGCCCGGATGCCGGCGTGGCGGTAGACACCGGTTTTATCGTGCTCAACGATGCCACCTACCCGTTATTCAAGAAGTTCCTTGCTCAACTCGGCGTGGAGACGCGAATTTCAGAGATGTCTTTCGGTTTCCAATGCCATCAAACCGGCCTGGTCTATGCGGGAACCAACCTGAACAGCCTGTTCGCACAGCGCCGCAACCTGGTCAGCCCGGTGTTCTTTAAATTTCTGATGGAAATACGTCGTTTCTGTACACAGGCCCAGGAAGATTTAACCCGCGACGAGGTAGGCGATGTCACGCTTGGCGAATATCTTCATGCAGGGAATTATTCCTCATACATGATCGACAATTACCTGGTGCCGATGGCTGCAGCGATCTGGTCGTCACCCGCGGTGCAGATTCATGACTTCCCCGCCGGGCCTTTTCTGCACTTCTTCCGAAACCATGGGCTGCTCTCTTTACGCGACCGGCCTCAGTGGCGCACCGTCGTCGGTGGCAGCTTTGCTTATGTCAAAAAGTTCGTCAATAGTTTCCGTGGTCAGCTTCATCTGGACTTTCCTGTGCGTTGTGTCAAACGCTTGCCCGACCAGGTCCGGCTGATGCTTGGTGACGGGTCTTCGATGGATTTTGACCAGGTCGTTATTGCAACGCATGCCGACCAGGCTCTGACACTGCTTCTCGACCCGAGCGAGCGGGAGCAGCAACTCCTCTCTCCCTGGAAGTACCAGCTGAACCATACGGTCCTGCATACAGACGCCTCGATACTGCCTGAGCAAAGACACGCCTGGGCCGCCTGGAACTTCACCCGGGAGCAGTCTGACCAGGAACGACCGGTTTTTGTCACCTATTACATGAATCGCTTGCAGGGCTTGCGGACTCAAAACGATTACTGTGTCACCCTGAACCGGCATGATCCCTTCAGAGCAAATACCGTGATCGCCGAGATGGATTACCATCATCCTCTTTACAGTTTTGAGTCAATGAGGACCCAAAAAAGTTTGCCAGAGCTCAATGGCTGCAACCGGACCTGTTTCTGTGGCAGCTATTTCGGCTATGGTTTCCATGAAGATGCCGTGCGAGCAGGCGTCAACGTGGCTGAGATGTTCGGGGTGTCGCTTTGAATTCGAAAATCTATTTCGGTGAAGTCGTACATTCTCGCCTGGTGCCGGTGGAGCATAAGTTTCGCTACCCGGTCTATTTCTATGCTTTCGAGCTGGATGAACTGGAAGAGCTGGCTAGGGACAACCCGCTATTCGGTTATAACCAGCTACGACCGGTCGCGATCCATGACCGCGACTACCTGGTCCCCGGCGACCAGACTATCCGGGAAAAAGTATCTTCGGTCTTGTCAGAAGCCGGCATGGACTTCTCCCTCGGCAAGGTCATCCTGGTGACTGCGGCGCGTTATTTCAATTATATCTTCAACCCGATCAGTTTTTTTTATTGCCATGACACCTCCGACCGGTTGGCCTGTATCCTGGCCCAGGTAAACAATACTTTTGGCGAAATGCACCTCTATCCGCTTGTCGCCGAAGGATCCGAACCGCTGGACGGGCGTTTGCGCTTTGTTGCCGCTAAACAGTTTCACGTTTCGCCGTTCTTTCCCCGCAAAGGGCAATATGAGTTCCGGCTCACAGCTGCTTCCGACCAGATCGACAACACGATCCGCTATCACCTCGATGACCAGCTTTCGTTGGTCGCCCGCATTTCCGGTTCAGCGGTACCTATGACAAGATTGAGCCTGGCCAAGACGATTATTGCCCACCCCATCTGTGCCAGCCTGACCATGCCGAGAATTCTCTGGCAGGCGGCCAGACTACATTGGCAAAGGAGGTTGCCTGTGTACGAAAAGCCTGTACCGAACAGTGAGATGACGATCCGCGCGGTTCCGCCGTCTTGTTTCGACCGAATCGGTATGAACATGATCATCAAGTTCCTTGCCCGGCTGCCCGAGGGGGAGTTGACCCTGAAGACCCCTGACGGGCAATCGCAACGCTTTGGCAAGCCAGGCACCGCGCCCGCTCTTGAACTAAGGATTCATCAGTATCGTTTTTTCCGGCGGGTGATGGTTGCCGGCGATATCGGGTTCGGTGAAGCTTATACAGACGGTGACTGGACAACATCTGACCTGCCCGGATTGTTGACCTTGATCGCCCGCAACGAGTCAGTCATGGACGACCGGAGTATTTTCACGTCGACCGTGGGCCGTGCAGTCAATTACCTGCGACATCTGAAACGGCCCAATACTATCATGGGCAGCGACCGCAATATCCGTGAACATTACGACCTGAGCAACGATTTCTTTGCCACCTTCCTGGACCCGAGCATGACCTACTCGTGCGGTTTGTTCAAAAACCCCGGTGAGTCACTTGAACAGGCCCAGAAAAATAAGCTGCAGACGATCATCTCGAAAGCCGGGATCACCTCTAAAGACCACGTCCTCGAAATCGGCTGCGGCTGGGGCAGCTTTGCCATAGAAGCTGTTCGACGGACCGGTTGCAGGGTGACGGGAATCACCATCTCGCGGGAGCAGCTGGAGCTGGCGCAAAGGAGGGTTATTGAGGCCAGCCTGCAGGACCGGATTGAGCTCCGCCTTTGCGATTACCGCCATATCGGAGCGCAATTTGACAAACTCGTTTCGATTGAGATGCTCGAAGCGGTCGGGCACGCCGGGCTGGGCCCATTCTTCAAGGCCTGCCACGATGCCCTCTTACCAGGGGGCTGTGCCGTGATCCAGGTGATCACGATTCCTGACCGCAAGTACAATGCGTACCGTTTCAGCTCCGACTGGATTCGCAAACACATCTTCCCCGGCGGTCACCTGCCCTCGCTGGGTGCCATGCAAGAAGCGATGGCTAAGAACTCGTCTCTTGAATTATCCAACCTTGAAAATTTTGCTTTCGATTATGCCAAGACGCTTGACCTTTGGCGGGCAACTCTACTGCAGAAGCACGAGGAGATTCGTGCACAAGGGTTTGATGAGTCTTTCATCCGCAAGTGGGAATATTACTTTGCCTACTGCCAGGCCGGTTTCAATGCGCGGATTATCGACCTGGCTCAACTGGTTCTCGACAAGCCGGAACAATCATAAAGAGGGCTTATGCTTCTCTCGCCACTGGCAACCAAAATCCTCAACATCACCCTTTATCAGGTGGGTTGGTTCTGCTGCGTTCTCGGTGCCGGTTGGGGGTCCCCGGTCGCCGGTGGCTTACTCGCTCTATTATTGGCTGGAGCGCACCTGGTGCTGGCCCAGGAATGGAAAAAAGAAGCCCTTTTAATGCTCTCGGCCTGTCTGTTGGGTGTCGCCGTTGACAGCATTCAGCAGGCGGTCGGTTTGTTTACTTTCACAAGCCACCCGGACTGGCCGCTCTGGCTGCCGCTCTGGGTGTTTGTGATCTGGGCCCAGTTTGCCACCCTCTTCCATTATGCCCTGTACTGGATGTCGGGACGTTATCTGCTTGCCGCCATCTTTGGCCTGTTCGGCGGCCCGCTCGCCTACTGGGCGGGGATCAGGATGGGGGCGGCATACTTTGGCCCCGACCCGCTCGTAACCATCGTTTGCCTGGCAATGGTCTGGGCGACAGTGACTCCGATACTGTGTCGATTGAGTGTTTACCTTGATGATCAAGAAGGGGTTTATCGCTGGGGCCATTCCAAATAACCGTCAGTTTAACCAACGACTGATCAGGTAGCTTCCGGTCGCAACCGATGTGCACAGCACGGTTCCCCATGCAATATCAATGACCACGATCTTGATCGGCCAGTCTTTCAAGGTCGCCAGGTTGGTCAAGTCATAGGTCGCGTAGGTGAAGAAACCGAACAGAGCGCCCCAGATGGCTGCTTTGGCCATGGACTGGGCATCGATCGCCGGTTTCACGGCAAACAGGATAATGCCGGCAATGTACATGAAATAGAAAACCATGGCCGCAAGCCAGTTGACGTCCGGGCTGAGCAGGTGCGCCAGGTTCTTTTGGTAGAGGTCTTTGGCGATGACTCCCAGCCAGAGCAGATCGATGGCAAAAAAGACCGGGACCGTCAAGAGATAGAGCTTCAGGTAATACCAGATATTCATGATCATTTCCGTGAAAAAGACCTTTCACTGAAACTAAACGTGATTACGCAATTTCAGTTCCAAAGGGTGTGGGCAGAGGTAGACCTGCTGCTGCAGATATGGCTGCTTGTATTTGCGGACAAAATGATTGAGCAGGGTAATCGGCACGATCAGTGGGATCAATCCTGCCCGGTAGTCCGCGATGACCCCTAGCATCTCCTGCTTTTCGTCGGTACTGAGTTGTTTTTTGAAATAACCAAGCACATGCTGCAGAACGTTGACGTGTTTGGCGACCGTCGTCTTCAGCCGCAAGCCTTTCATCAACAGAGCCATGTACTGCTTGCAAACCTCGTCAAAGGATTGATCTCCCTGACTGGCGACCAGCTTACCCAGCTGCCGATAGATTTCCGTACTGTGCGACAGGATCAGAAGCTTGTGACGGGTATGGAAATCGACCAGGGCGCCTCGTTTCCTGGCCCCCGCGACACTCTCCCGCCAGCGTTTGAGGGTGAAGATGATTTCGATGAAGTTTTCCCGCAGTTTCGGGTCATGCAGGCGGCCGTCTTCTTCCACCGGCAAGAGCGGAAAATGCTCCATGAACGCTTTGGCAAAGAGGCCGACACCCTGGGTGTTGGGGCTGCCGTTCTTGTCGTAGAGTTTGACCCGTGCCATGCCGCTGCTCGGCGATTTTGACTTGAACACGAACCCGCTCAGGTCTTCTTTTTCCAGTTCCGCTACACGTTTGCGCGCCCAGGCCTGCATGCTCTCGGTGATATCCTCGCCGCTTTTCGAAAAGACCAGGCGTTGATTCTCCGGCTGCCCGACAAGCCTTAATGTCTCGCGCGGGGTTGGCAGACCAAGCTCCACCTCAGGGCAAACCGGCACATATTCAACGTAGCGCCCCAGTGTCCCGGTCAGGAAACGATCGTGTTTATGACTGCCATCAAAGCGGACTTTTTCACCAAGCAGGCAGGAGCTGATTCCCAATCGCAATTTTTCTTCAGGCATGTTTTCTCCTTATCATGAGTTGTCGTTAAACATTTTAACAGCTTTCTGTAAGTTGTGTTATCGGCAGACTCTGGGATAATTGTTTGGGCGTATATAAGACGAGGTGTTTATAGAATGAAAGCTCTTGTACTCACTGCCAGTTCACTCCTTTTTACCGGTTGTGTCGCCGCACCTTCCGGTGTTGCCGTGGTCAAGGGCTTCGACCTGGATCGCGCACCCGGGACCTGGTACGAGATTGCCCGTCCAGACCATCGTTTCGAGCACGGGGGCTGACAGACATGCATGTCATCGATAAAAAGATTACACTCCATGCCGCACCGCAGGAGGTTTGGGCATTCCTCGCCACCCCGCTGAACCTTAATGAGCTGACGCCCCCGGACCTTGAATTCAGGATCCTCTCCGACCTGCCGGACAAAATGTACAACGGCCTGATGATCACCTACGAAATCGCGATTCCCTTGTTCGGCACACATCGCTGGCTGACCGAGATCAAGCATATCAACGAAGGCGTCAGCTTTGTCGATGAGCAAAGTGTCGGGCCATACAAGCTCTGGTATCATCAACACTTCATAGAGCCGGTTGGCAAAGAGATGACCAGGATGATCGACCGGGTCACATACCTGCTGCCATTTGGTCCGCTCGGCAGAATGGTCCATAAAGTCAAAGTCAAGCATATGCTGGAGGAGATATTCAATTATCGTACGCAACGCCTGTATGAACTCTTCGGAGAAGGGAGACCACAATGAAAAAATTGATCCGCGCAGGAGCCGTCGCCGCGGCAAGCCTGCTGGCATCCAACGCAGCGGCCCTGGAAGTCGGCACCCCGGCGCCCGACTTTACAGCAGACTCGACGCAGGGCGAAATTAACCTCAGCCAGATCCTGCCCGCTGGGCCGGTCATCCTGGCGTATTATCCCGCCGATTTTACCCCTGGCTGAACCAATGAACTGAAGGCTTTTCAGAACGACATCGCGCGTTTTGAAGAGCTCCACGCCCAGGTCCTGGGCGTCAGCGGCGACTCACTGGAAACCCACCGGGATTTTGCCAAAGAACTTGGATTGACCTTTCCGCTGCTGGTCGACGGCGGCAGCATCCGCAAGCACTATGGTAGTGGCCGGATCACCCACCTGATCGACCGGGACGGTACCGTCCGCTATGTTCACAAGGGGATGCCGGATAACGAGACACTTCTCCAGGAAATCAGAAAACTGTAATGCTGGTGATCTGTAAAGAAATATCGATACTTTAATGGCGGTACTGTTATCAGTGGATTTTACAAGGGCGCCGAATGCACCAACCGAAACTGACTGACCCGGTCCTGATCATCGAAGATGACCGCAACACCGCGGCCCTGATCGCGACCTATCTCGAACGGGAAGGGTTCGCGACGCAGATATTGCACGACGGTGCCGAAGCATTGGCGCTTGCCCGCCGGCAGTCACCCGGTTTCGTGATCCTCGACATCATGCTGCCGGAGGTCGACGGCTGGGAGATCTGCCGGGAACTGCGCAAGCTCTCCGATGTACCAATCCTTATGCTCACTGCCCGTGAAGAAGAGATCGACCGAGTGCTGGGCCTCTCCCTCGGTGCCGATGACTACGTGGTCAAACCCTTCAGCCCGCGCGAACTGGTGGAGCGGGTCAAAGCGATCCTGCGGCGCACCTCGCGGCGGGTGGAGCCGGTCCATGAGCTCAGGCACGCCGGCCTGGTGCTCGACATCGACAAGCGCCGGGTGAGCCTAGACGGCCAGGCGGTGGAACTGACCGCGGTCGAATACAAGCTGCTGCAGGCCTTGATGAGTGCACCGGGCAAAGCCCTCTCCCGCGACAACCTGCTTAACCATATTTACCAGCGCGGCGAAGCGGTTGTCGACCGGGTGATTGACGTACATATCGGCCATCTGCGACAGAAGCTTGCCGACGATGCAGTGGAGCCCCGCTACATCGAGACGGTGCGCGGTTTCGGTTATCGCTTTGCCGACCGGGAGCAGCCATGACGTTTCGCCTGCACTGGAAGCTGATGCTGGTGACCACGATACCGGTGATCGCGGTGATCACCGGCATTATCTGGCTGGCCTTCGACCAGCTGGCAGCCGACTACTTCATGGTGCTGATGGACAAGTACATGGTCTCACCCACCGACACGCACCGGGCTTTCCTGACTGCCGTACACCGTTACCTGCTCTGGGCGAGCCTGGTCGCCCTCTGCCTGGCTTTCCTGCTCAGCTACCTGCTGACCCGGCGCGTGCTGCGACCGCTTGTGCAGATGAGCGAAGCCAGCCGCCAGATTGCCGCCGGCAACTTCTCGGCCCGGGTCGAGGCGATCCAGGCTGACGAGATCGGCGAACTCGGCCGGGCCTTCAACCGCATGAGCGACAGCCTGGAACGGCTCGAACAGCTGCGCAAATCGATGGTCTCCGACGTTGCCCATGAATTACGCACGCCCCTGACCAATCTGCGTGGCTACCTGGAAGGTTTGAGTGACGGCATCATCCCGCCGGACAAGGCAACCTTCGACATGCTGCAGCAGGAAAACCTGCGCCTGGTCAACCTGGTCGAGGACCTCGGCCAGCTGGCGCGGGCCGACGCCGCCCGAGCCTACCTCGATCGTCGCCCGGTCGACCTGAGCAGTTGCATCAGCGAAATGCTGAATCTCTACCGGATGAATATCGACGAGAAACAGATCCGGGTCATAACGCAGTTCAATGACGGGGCGGCAACCGTTTCCGCCGATCGTGACAAACTTTTGCAGGCGGTGCGCAACCTGATTGACAATTGCCTGAAATACACACCGGCAGGCGGCACGGTGACAATTACCAGCACCCGGAAGGCAGGCGATGTCCACGTCGACTTCATCAACGACGGCCCGGGTATCCCGGCGGTCGAGCTCCCCTACGTTTTCGAAAGATTCTTCCGCGCCGAATATTCCAGGTCACGGGACGTCGGCGGCGCCGGGATCGGCCTGGCCATCGTCAAGCAGCTGATCGAGGCCCACGGCGGTCAGGTTGGCGCCGAAAGCATCCCCGGCGAGACCCGCATCTGGTTCGAACTCCCAGCCTGACCCGCCTTTCCTCTTCCCTCTCACCCTGCCACAAAAACTTTACAGAATCTTTACCGCCCCTTTTTCTTCTGTTTACAGCCGTTTGCTATGGTTCTGCGACAAGAAATGCAAAGCGAAAGGGGAAGATCATGCAAACCTTACGACTCGTCACAGCAACCCTGCTGACCGTTCTGCTGGTCGCTTTCAGCGCTACGGCAGAGGTCCCGCCGGGGATGGCGAAAGCCACCTTCGTCGTCCACTGCTATGACGTCGGCGCACGCGCCCTG
>JAFDBW010000188.1 GCA_019313105.1 Deltaproteobacteria bacterium
AGTGCCCTGTCCGAATATTATTTCCGAATCGGGCCGTGCTATCGTTGCGCACTACTCGGTACTGCTCACCAACATCCTCAACACCAACACTCAGAACGCTCTGCCTGATTACGATGACGAGCTTGAGGACACGGCAAAGCTCTCACCGACGGTGAAAAAGCTCTACGATATCTACCAGAGCCTGGATCGGCATTCGCTGCGCGAGGATTATCATGACACCCTGCAGCTGATCCAGGAGGCGGTCAGCCTGTTCAACCTCGGCTACCTGAGCCTTCACGAGCGTGCCCTGGCGGAATGGCTCTGCAACAAAATCTTTCTCGAAATCAACGAGATAGCCGGGCGCTTGAAAGATGTCCCGGATGATCTGCAGAATTTCCAGCTGAGCCTGCGCCAGACTTACTTCGCCAACTTCTCGCTCTTTCAGTCGGTCCCGGATTCATGGGCAATTGACCAGCTATTCCCGATCATGCCGCTGCAGAGGCTCAGCCAGAAGCCGGATGTGATGGCGACCATTGCTGACATTACATGTGATTCTGACGGCGAGGTGAGCAGCTTCGTCGGCGAAAGTGGCCGTACCAAATACCTGCCGCTGCACAAGGTCCAAAGCGACGAAGAATATTATATCGGTTTCTTCATGATCGGTGCCTACCAGGAGATCCTCGGCGATATGCACAACCTGTTTGGTGATACCAACGCCGTGCATATCACCTTCAACAAGAAGACCAACTACAAGATCGACACGGTGATTCAGGGCGACGCGACCTGGGAGAGTCTCAAGTATGTCCAGTACAAGGGGCCTGAGATACTCAAGCATGTTCGGGACAACCTGGAAAAAAGGGTCGCATCCCGCAAGGTCTCTTTTGAGGAGACCAGTCATTTCATTGAACTGCTCGACAGGATGTTGATGTCTTATACGTATCTGGGTGAGTAAGCAGCGGCTGGATGCTGGACGCTGGGGACTGGTTCATTCATTATAATTACAAATAAAAAGGCACTTCATAAATGAGGTGCCTTTTTCAATCACCCAACCTCTAGCCTCCAGCCTCCGTTTTACCCCGTTCATTCATAACCTTGTAGGCGCAGAACTCGCCGCACATGGTGCAGGCCCCATGCTCTTCATCAACGCCTGATTCCGCGCGGATACGGCGAGCTTTCTCGGGGTCCAGGGCGAGAGCAAACTGGCCTTCCCAGTCAAGTTCTTTGCGGCACTTCGCCATGGCAATGTCTTTCTCGATTGCACCAGGCACGCCCTTGACGATGTCTCCGGCATGGGCGGCGATGCGGCTGGCGATAACGCCTTCGTGGACATCCTCTACGGTTGGTAATGCGAGATGCTCACTGGCGGTGACATAGCAGAGGAAGTCGGCACCGGCCGCGGCGGCAAGGGTCCCGCCGATGGCACAGGTGATGTGATCGTAGCCGGGAGCGATGTCGGTCACCAGCGGGCCGAGTACGTAGAAGGGTGCGCCGTGGCAGAGGCGCTTCTGCAACTGGATGTTGGTCTCGATCTGGTTTAACGGAACATGCCCCGGCCCCTCGATCATCACCTGGACTCCGGCTTTCCAGGCGCGCTGGGCCAACTCACCAAGCAGGATCAGCTCGTGGATCTGCGCCCGGTCGGTCGCGTCGGCCAGGCAGCCGGGACGGAAGCCGTCGCCCAGCGAAAGGGTGGCGTCATAGGGCTTGACGATTTCGAGAAGTCGATCAAAATGCTCGAACAGGGGGTTCTCGGCATTGTTGCGGGTCATCCACTCGACGGTGAAGGAGCCGCCGCGCGAGACCACCTCCATGATGCGACCCTCGTTGTCCATCCGCTCGACTGTAGCTCTAGTGACGCCGCAATGCACGGTGATGAAGTCGACACCGTCATCGAGGTGCTTGACGATACCGTCGAAAATCTCGTCGACGGTCATGTCGACCATCGCCTTGCCCTTGCGGGTCACGGTATCGACGGCGGCCTGGTAAAGTGGTACCGAGCCGATGCAGGTGGTGGTCTGGTTGATGATCGCAGCACGAATTTCGTCGATCGGGCCGCCGGTCGAGAGATCCATGATCGCATCAGCCCCGGCCGCCACCGCAACACGGGCCTTTTCCAGCTCCTTGTCGATGCTCGTGTCGTCCTTACTGGTGCCGATGTTGGCATTGACCTTGGTCCGCAGGCCCTTGCCGACCGCGAGCGGGATGCCATTGCTGTGTCGGTTGTTGTGGCAGATGATCGCCGTGCCTTCGGCGATACGCTGGCGCAGGATCTCCGGGTCAATATTCTCGGTCGCTGCGGCCTGCTTCATCTTGTCTGTGACAACGCCCTGACGGGCGAATTCGAGTTGGGTCAATGTCGCTTGTTTCTTCATAAAACCTCTTTCAGGTGAAAGGTGCAAAGTAAAAGGTAAACAGTCAAAAGCGGTTCTTACTCAAATACTTTCCCTTCTGCCATGTCACTTTTTACTGTCCGTGCGCCGGCAAAATGATTAATCGGTCCATGTCCACCCCCGATCGGGTAGGCGTGACGGATTGCATGATTGATAAAGAGTTTGGCAGACTCGACGGCCCTGACCAGCGGCAGGCCCTGTGCCAGCATCGTGGCAATCGCCGCGGAATAGGAGCAGCCAGTGCCGTGGGTGCTGGTTGTATCGATGCGCTCTGACGAGAGTTTCTGAACCGTCTCGCCGGCCAGCAGTACGTCGATAGCGTCGCCGTCGCGATGACCACCCTTGA
>JAFDBW010000189.1 GCA_019313105.1 Deltaproteobacteria bacterium
CGCCTTTCGAAGCAAGCACGTTCGTGATTGCTGCCGTCAGGGTCGTCTTGCCGTGGTCAACGTGACCGATTGTCCCGATGTTGACATGGGGCTTAGTCCGTTCAAACTTGGCTTTGGCCATGGTCGTATCTCCTTATATTCTTTTCGCTTAAAAGTTGATCTAACCCTTGGTTTTGCTGATAATTTCTTCAGCAATCGCCTTGGGAACCTGTTCATAATGATCGAATGTCATAGTGTAGGTTGCACGGCCCTGGGTCGCACTGCGCAGGTCCGTAGAGTAACCGAACATACTCGACAGGGGAACCTGAGCGCTGACCACCTGTGCACCGCCTCGGGCCTCCATACCGGCTACACGACCGCGACGGCTATTCAAGTCACCCATGACTTCACCGAGGTATTCCTCGGGCAGGACGACTTCCACGTCCATGATCGGCTCGAGCAGGACCGGTTTGGCCTTGGCAGCGCCTTCCTTGAAACCCATCGAACCGGCGATTTTGAACGCCATCTCAGATGAGTCGACATCGTGGTAGGAACCGTCATAACAGGTCACCCTGACATCCACCAGCGGGAATCCGGCCAGGATACCGTTCTGTGCAGCTTCTTCAGCGCCGGCGCCCACAGCAGGAATGTATTCGCGGGGAATAACACCGCCCTTGATCTGGTCGACATACTCAAAACCACCACCCGGCTCGAGCGGCTCAAGGCGCAGGTGACAATCACCATACTGGCCACGGCCACCGGACTGGCGTACAAACTTGCCCTGCACTTCAACTGTCTTGGTAATCGTTTCACGGTACGCAACCTGCGGAGCGCCGATGTTCGCTTCTACCTTGAACTCACGCTTCATGCGATCAACGATGATCTCAAGATGCAACTCACCCATACCGGAGATGATGACCTGCCCGGTTTCTTCGTCGGTTTTGACGCGCAGGGAAGGGTCTTCCTGAACCAGCTTACCAAGGGCTGTGCCCATCTTTTCCTGGTCACTCTTGGTCTTCGGCTCAATGGCGATATGAATAACCGGCTCAGGGAAATCCATCGCCTCGAGAATACAAGGGGTCTTGGGATCACAGAGCGTGTCACCGGTCGAGGTGTACTTCAGACCAACGGCTGCGGCAATATCGCCTGAATAAACCTGCTTGATCTCTTCACGCTTGTTGGCATGCATCTTCAGCAAGCGGCCAAAGCGCTCTTTCTTGTCCTTGGTGGCATTCAGTACGTGAGCACCGGACTCGGCGACGCCAGAATAAACACGGAAGAATGTCAGCTGTCCGACAAACGGGTCCGTCATGACCTTGAATGCCAAGGACGCGAAAGGAGCGTTGTCATCTGCGGGGCGAGTCACTTCAGCACCGGTGTCAGGGTCAATACCTGGTATCGGCTTCACATCAAGGGGAGAAGGCATGTAATCGATCACTGCGTCAAGCAGCGTCTGCACACCCTTGTTCTTGAATGCTGTGCCGCACAGGACCGGGTTGATCTGCAACGCCATCGTCGCTTTACGAATTCCGGCCTTGACTTCATCTATGGTCAGTTCTTCACCGCCGAGATATTTCTCCATCAGCTCCTCATCAACGGAGCTGATCTCTTCAAGCAATACTTCACGTGCCGCTTCAGCGTCATCGAGAAGATCAGCAGGGATCTCCGAGACCTCATAGTTGGCACCCATTGACTCGTCGCTCCAGATAATCGCTTTCATCTGGACCAGGTCAATAACACCGCGAAACAGGTCTTCTGCACCGATCGGAAGCTGAATCGGGATCGGATTGGCACCAAGACGGTCGCGCATCATTTTAACGCCACGATCAAAATCGGCGCCGACACGGTCCATCTTGTTGATAAAAGCAATACGAGGCACGCCGTACTTGTCTGCCTGACGCCAGACTGTTTCGGATTGGGGCTCAACGCCACCAACCGAACAGAACACGGCAACCGAGCCGTCGAGCATCTTAAGGGAGCGCTCTACCTCAATGGTAAAGTCACCATGTCCGGGGGTATCTATGATATTGACGCGGTAATCTTTCCAGAAACAGGTGGTCGCAGCGGAGGTAATGGTAATCCCTCGCTCCTGCTCCTGCTCCATCCAGTCCATGGTGGCAGCACCATCATGAACTTCACCGATCTTGTGGGAAACGCCAGTGTAATAGAGAATACGCTCGGTGGAGGTCGTTTTACCGGCATCTATGTGGGCCATAATGCCGATATTACGAGTTTTGCTTAAAGCTACTTTGCGGGCCACAGCAGTTCGTCCTCCGCCTTACCAGCGATAATGCGCGAAGGCTTTGTTAGCTTCGGCCATGCGATGGGTATCTTCACGTTTCTTGACGGAGGAACCACGGTTTCCAGCGGCATCCATGAATTCACCGGCAAGGCGCTCTTGCATGGTTTTTTCACCACGGCCACGAGCAAAACTTACGATCCAGCGAATTGCCAGGGCGTTACGACGCTCATTGCGAACCTCGACCGGCACCTGGTAGGTGGAACCACCGACACGACGGGACTTGACTTCGACAGACGGACGAACGTTTTCGAGGGCTTTCTTGAAAACCTCGACCGGTTCATCACCGGAACGCTGCTTGATCAGGTCGAAAGCACCGTAAACGATATTCTCGGCGGTACTCTTCTTACCGTCAAGCATCAGGGCATTCACGAACTTGGCCACCAGTTGATCATGGAATTTCGGATCAGGCAGGATAACCCGCTTGGCTACTTCTCTTCTTCTCGGCATAACGTCCTCTTCGTGTCTCTCAATTACTTGGGCCGCTTGGCACCGTATCTGGAACGTGACTGCTTACGGTCTTTAACACCTGCCAGGTCAAGGGCTCCACGGACAATCGTATAACGAACGCCGGGAAGGTCTTTGACACGGCCGCCACGGACCAGCACCACTGAGTGCTCCTGCAAGTTATGTCCGACACCTGGAATGTATGAGGTAACAACCATCCCATTGGTCAGGCGGACACGGGCAACCTTACGAAGCGCCGAGTTGGGCTTCTTCGGGGTCGTGGTGTACACGCGGGTACACACGCCACGCTTTTGAGGGTTACCCTTCAGCGCAGGTGCTGTTGATTTATCTTGTTTTTTCTCACGACCCATACGGATCAACTGATTGATCGTCGGCATCGAATCACTCCCGAATTTGCGTATTCATGACGTTAAAAGAACAGGTTCTCTCACAGGAGAAAACCCGCTGAATTTAGCAAAGCGGGCTTTCCCTGTCAAGCAATTTTGATGTGTCCTGCTTTTTTTTATTGACCCGCAAAAAAACTATTGCAAATCAGTATCTTCGACTTCTTCAGCCGGTTCAGAAACAATTAGGGCATCCATTTCATCCCGATAATCTTCGGCATCCTCGTCAATCTCTTCCGGCTCCGGCAGGCGCTCTTCAGGATCCTCGATCAGCAGGTTTGCACTGCGGTATTTGGAGACTCCGGTGCCGGCCGGGATCAGGCGGCCCATGATCACATTCTCCTTCAGACCGCGCAGTCCGTCGACCTTGCCTTCGATAGCGGCCTGTGTCAACACTTTCGTCGTTTCCTGGAAGGAAGCGGCAGAAATAAACGACTCGGTCGAAAGTGAAGCCTTGGTGATACCGAGCATGAGAGGCTCGCCAACTGCCGGCTTGCCTCCGTCTACAAGCACTCGCTGGTTCTCTTCATCAAACTGCCAACGCTCCACCTGATCGTCGACCAGGAACCGGGTTTCACCGACCTCCTTGATCTTGACCCGGCGCAACATCTGCCGCACGATGACTTCGATATGCTTGTCATTAATCTTGACGCCCTGCAGACGGTAAACCTCCTGGACTTCGTCAACCAGATACTTGGAGAGCTCTTTTTCACCGAGCACGCGCAGAATATCATGCGGATTGCTCGAACCGTCCATCAGCGGCTCGCC
>JAFDBW010000190.1 GCA_019313105.1 Deltaproteobacteria bacterium
GTGTTGATGGCAGGGTTGTCTGGTCGCGGAGCTTCTCGCTGGGTGTGGTCCATCTGACCGAAACTTGCACTTCACCGGTTGCCCGTCAAACTGAGATATCAAAAACACTTGCCATGGTTCAGGCAGAGCTTCAGCGAGCCTGCATCTCTTCCTGCGCCGACCTGGCAAAGCTAACTCTGGTCGGCACGGCCGGTACGGTGACCACTCTGGCCGCACTTGATATGCAGATGTCTGAATACGACTGGAGACGTGTCAATAACTACTCCATGCCGTATCACACGCTGCAAAACTGGTACGAACGCCTGTGCCCGATGACCCCGCTGGAACGGGAGGCTTTGCCCGGAATGGAGCCGGGCCGCGGCGACCTGATTATCGCTGGCCTGGAGATTGTCCTCGGCATTATACAGGCCACACATTCGGAGCGTTTGGTGGCCAGCGATTTCGGCATTCTCGAAGGGTTGCTTCTTTCCATGTATGACGTTACATAATCCCGGTCATTTCGTTGACAAAGCAACTTCAACTCCGCTATTATCAAAGGCCTTTTGCGCCAACGTCCCTGATATTTCAAGGGCTCGTTATATCTAAGTTTTTTAGAGGTTAATGCTATGCAGAAAACAGTCCTGTCGGGCAACGAGGCGTTCGCTCGCGCTGCCTATGAGGCCGGAGTAACGGTCGCGTCGGCTTATCCTGGCACCCCGTCGACAGAAATTCTTGAAAACATCATCCAGTATGACCGCATCGACGCTTCCTGGGCACCTAATGAAAAAGTCGCCCTGGAAGTCGGTATCGGGGCCAGCATAGGTGGCGCGCGGACCATCGTGACCATGAAGCATGTCGGCGTCAATGTGGCTGCCGACCCGCTCTTCACATTCTCCTATACCGGAGTGCGTGGCGGCCTGGTGCTCGTCGTCGCTGACGACCCGGAGATGCACTCATCACAGGACGAGCAGGACAGTCGTCAATATGCGCGGTTTGCCAAGGTACCGATGTTCGAGCCGGCGGACAGCCAGGAAGCCCTTGATTTCACGCGCCTGGCTTTCGATGTCAGCGAACAGTTCGACACACCGGTCTTGGTGCGCAGCACGACGCGTATCTCCCATTCAAAATCAATCGTTGAACTCGGTGAGCCGCTTGCCGAACTCCCCGAAACCGGCCTGGTGCGCGATCCCGGCAAGTTCGTCATGCTGCCCAGCAACGCCAGGGTCCGCCATCCAATGGTGGAGAAGCGCCTCGAGGAGATGTCCGAATGGGCCTGCTCGCAAGGGTTCAACCGCATCGAGGAAGGCGATGGCCAACTCGGCATCATTACTTCCGGTGTCGCTTACCAGTACGCGCGTGAAGTCTTCCCGACGGCAGACATTCTCAAGCTCGGCCTGGTTTATCCGCTGCCGAAACAGATGATCCGCGATTTTGCGTCCCGCTACAAAACCCTTTACGTGATTGAAGAGCTGGACCCCTTTATCGAAGAGCAGGTCAAAGCAATGGGGATCCTTGTCACCGGCAAGGACAAGGTGCCGATTTGCGGTGAACTGACCCCGGGCCGGGTGCGCGAAGCTTTTTCGGTCAACCCCCAGACCCTGGAGTCGGTCGAGGAAACCCTTCCTCCCCGGCCGCCCAACATGTGTCCCGGTTGCCCGCATCGTAACGTCTTTCATGCCCTAAATCGCCTCAAGGCCTACGTCACCGGTGATATCGGCTGCTATACACTCGGCTTCATGCCGCCGCTCTCGGCCATGGACACCTGTATCTGCATGGGGGCCAGCATCGGCAACGCCACCGGGTTGAGCAAGGTGCTCAACGAAGAGGAACGTAAAAAGGTAGTTGCCGTGATCGGCGATTCCACCTTTCTGCACACCGGGATCAACGGCCTGATGGATATGGTCTACAACAAATCCACGGCCACGGTGCTGATCCTCGACAACAGCACCACGGGAATGACCGGGCGCCAGGACAATCCGTCCACCGGGTACACTCTGGATGGAGAGACTGCCTACCAGGTAGACCTCGAGGCGATCTGCCGGGCCCTCGGTGTCAAGCATGTTGTCACCATTGATCCTTTCCAGGTTGACAACACCCGGGCGGTGATCAGAGAAGCTATGGAACGGCCCGAGGTTTCAGTCGTCATCACGCGTCGGCCGTGCGTACTGATCAAGCATGATGTGGTCAAGACCAGTACGCCACTTTATGTCGACCAGGACAAGTGCGTCGCCTGCAAAGCCTGCCTGACCATAGGCTGTCCGGCGATTGAATGGGTGAGTGGCAAGGACGGTGAAAAAGGCCATTGCAGGATCGACCGGTTGATTTGCAATGGCTGTCAAGTCTGCATGCAGCTGTGTAAATTTGATGCTTTTGGAGTCTGTGATGACTGATAACAAAATTACCAATATCATGATGGCCGGGGTCGGTGGGCAGGGCACCCTGCTGGCCAGTGAAATCCTTTCCGAGGTACTCATGCAGGCCGGCTACGATGTCAAGAAAGCCGAAGTGCACGGCATGGCGCAGCGTGGCGGCAGTGTCGTATCGCACGTCCGCTTCGGTAAAAAGGTCTACTCGCCGATCATCCCGGAGGGAGAGGCCGATGTGCTGTTCGGCTTTGAATTGCTGGAAACCTACCGCTATCTGCCCCAGGTGAAAAAGACCGGTGCGGTGGTCGTTAACAACCTGCGCATCGCACCGCCATCGGTCGCCCTCGGCAAGGCCGAATATCCCCAGGATATCGACCGGAAACTCAAACAGCGGGTTGACAAGGTACGGATTGTGGACGGGCTTGGGCTTGCTGAGCAGGCGGGCAATTCGAAAGCGATTAATACCGTTTTGCTTGGTGCGCTCTCCAATACCCTGGAGCCTTCGCACGAACAATGGATTGCCGCAATCAAAAGCCTGGTGCCGGAGCGATTCCAGGACCTCAACCTGAAAGCCTTTGAGCTGGGCCGGCAGGTTGGTTGATATTCTCAACCGGAAACCACGTAAGGATTATGACCATGATCTGGAATGACGAGTTTGAAACCCTGCCACGTGAAGCCCTTGAATCCCTCCAGGCGAAGCGCCTGCAACGGGTTGCCGAGAAGGTTTACGCCACGGTCCCGTTTTATCGGCAGCAATTCGACAAGGCCGGCGTAAAGCCGGAAAAGATCAGGACCCTGGATGATCTGCAGCGCCTGCCGTTTACCTTGAAGCAGGATATGCGCGACAACTACCCCTATGGCCTGTTTGCCAAGCCTCTTGACCAGATCGTCAGGATTCATGCGTCCTCGGGAACCACCGGCAAGCCGACCGTTGTTGGCTATACACGACGCGACATAAAGAACTGGACCGAGATGATGGCCCGTTCATTCGTTGCCGCAGGAGCCCATCGCGGCGATGTCATTCACAATGCTTACGGTTATGGACTCTTTACCGGTGGTCTCGGGGCCCATTACGGCGCGGAGAAAATCGGCGCCTCGGTCATTCCGATGTCCGGTGGCAACACCAAGAAGCAGCTGATGATCATGCAGGATTTCGGTTCGACCGTACTCACCTGTACGCCATCCTACAGCCTCTATCTTGCCGAAGCCGCCGCCGAGGAGGGCATTGACATCCGTCAATTAAAGCTGCGTGTCGGCATCCTTGGCGCCGAGCCCTGGACAGAGAAGATGCGCAACGAGATCGAGACCAAGGTCGGCATCAAGGCCATTGATATTTACGGCCTTTCCGAAATCCTCGGCCCCGGGGTCGGCATCGAATGTATCGAGGCGCAGAGCGGTCTGCACATCTGGGAAGATCACTTCATTCCCGAAATCATCAACCCGGACACCGGTGATGTGTTGCCGGAGGGCGAACAGGGCGAACTGGTCATCACGACGATCACCAAGGAGGGGATCCCGATGGTCCGTTATCGCACCCGCGATATTACCCGGATCATCGCTGAACCCTGTATCTGCGGGAGGACTCACCGGCGTCTGGAGCGCATGTGCGGCCGTTCTGACGACATGCTGATCATCCGTGGCGTCAACGTCTTCCCGTCGCAAATTGAAAGCGTGCTGATGGATATCGAAGGTGTCGAACCCCATTACCAGCTCATTGTCGAGCGGGAAGGGACGATGGACACACTGGAA
>JAFDBW010000191.1 GCA_019313105.1 Deltaproteobacteria bacterium
GCGTCGAGGGCAATACAAATCCCGTCAACCGGCGCATTCTTGTGACAGGTCTGGTCAAGATGCTCCTTCTGGTGACGGCAGAAGCATATCCCCGCTGCGCCGAATTCGGCGTTGCGGATAATCTGCCGGGCGTCCTCCCAGCTGGTGATTTTCGATGTGACCGGCACTTTGTCCTCGTAAGTGAGAGCGCGGGTCAGCTGGGTCGGGGAACCGAAGAACTCTTCTGCCTGCCCCGGCCGAACTTCGTGGAGGTATTCGTGCATCAGGCGGGCCACCTCGGCCATCGGCAGGTCGGTACGCTTCTTCATGAAGGTGAACTCGAAGAAGCCGATCAGTCCGGGCATCAGCATCCAATAGGTTGAGTCACCACAAGGGGTGTCGACCACCAGTCCCTTGTCAGCCATTTGCTCGAGTTTTGGCAGCAGCTCGGCAACCGGAATCCCGGTGATGCCCGACAGCTCGTCCGCGGTTGCTTCCGAGAGCGGGAACCTGGCGGCAAGGGAAGCTTCCTCTTCGCTAAAGAGCAGTGCCAGGATTTCACGCAGCTTCTGGTTGTCGACAAGACCGACCGGGTAACGGTTTAGCCGGTCGATCAGGGGGACCAGATGCGCTTTGCCGGATATCAGGTGGCCCATCGGCATGCCTCCACATTTCTGTCAGTTTTACATTCTAACACAGAGAGGGCCGGTGTGATATGACGTGGTCTTGCGGTCGGGGTACCCTATGACATGCTTCCTTTTTGATTCACATGAATTGACTCAAAAAAAATGCTGGAATTGCAATAATTCCTTCACAGGGGGTCCGATGGTATGTTAGTCAAGGGCAAAGATTGCAGCAAAAAAGGAGAAAATATGACAGAAAATGCAGAGAACAAAACCGCCAAGGTCCATTACACTGGCACCCTGGCAGACGGGACGGTATTTGATTCTTCACGTGAACGCGACCCGTTTGAATTCATAGTTGGTGTCGGCCAGGTGATCAAGGGCTTTGATGATGCAGTTGTTGATATGGCCGTCGGTGACACCAAAACGGTGACGGTGCCTTCTGATGAAGCTTACGGGCCTCATTTCACGGAACGTGTGATCGAAGTTGATCACGGACAGTTCGCCGAGGGCGTTATCCCGGAAGTCGGTATGCAGTTGCAGTCCGATGGCGGCGAAGCTCAGCAGCCGATGGTTGTGACCGTCACCGAAGTGACGGAAGACAAAGTTATCCTCGATGCCAACCATCCTCTGGCAGGACAGGATCTGACCTTCGAGATCGAATTGTTGGAGCTGGTCTGACCGGTCGTTGGTAGAAAATGTGTGTTGTGAAAAGGGACGGACGGAAAACTGTCCGTCCCTTTATCTTTGACTGGCCTCAGGCCTATCATATTAAATCAGTAACCAAGCACGCCTTTCAACTTGTCACCGACCTTGTCTTTTTCAGCATCCAGGCGCTTGTTAACTTCCCCTTCGAGCTGCGCCTTGTACTGGTCGATGCCCTTTTTCTTGATCTCGGCCAGCGCCCGGTCGGTCAGGACCTTGAGCGCCTGACTGGCGATCTGCGATGGCGTGGCACCCGTCTTGCCGCCCAAATCGTTCATCTGGATGTTCGGCAGCTTCAGTTCGTAGTCCTTGTCCGTTGGTGCGACCCTGGCGTAGATGTTTCCGCCAGAGTAAATTAACTTACGGATTATCAGCTTCGGTTCCGAACCACCGCTTTTAGCGGAAGAGGATGACGAAGAAGTTGAGGCGCCCGACTGCAGGTTGCTTTTCAACTTGTCGAGGTTGTTCTGGCCTTTTTCATTGAGTTCAAAGAAGACTTCCGGCGCCCGGATGGTGATGTGTTCAATCACCGGAACATCCTCGGACAGCGACTTGAGGTCAATCTGGGTTGCGATCTCGCCAAGAGAGAATGCGTTGGGTGTAGCGAAACCATTGGGGTTGCCAATCGTCAGCCCGCGAATTGCCCCGGAGCCATCCTGCAAAACGATTTTTACATTATCGACCCGAACCGACGTCTGGGTTGCCTCCGAGCCGTAGGTTTCAATCGCCGATTTGACCAGACTGTCAAGGTTGGAGAGCAGGGAGTAGACGCCGAAGCCGATTGTGATCAGCAGGACCAGGATTGCACCTATGAACAACTTTTTTCATAACGGGCCTCCCTTTTCGTGGCGGGTTCAGTCACTGTTCATAGACGTGCTACGAACATTTTATCAGGTTCCTGTCGGTATGGAATTGAGGCAAAGGTCGTTGCTGCAGTCGCAGGTCATTGGAGACGCTGGTTTACAGTGGTAGTTACCTTGAAGAGTCCCGGTACGGCATCACTCTCAGCCCTGCCAGAGCGTCCAGGCCAGACCATTTTTGCCGGTGCTGCGGGTGAATTTGGCATGACACGTCATGCACAGGTAATCCTGCTCTTCGAAGCCGCGGGGGTTGACTCCTTTGAAGATGCGGGCCTCGTCAACCTTAATCAGATATTGATGGGGGTTGCCACGCCGGGTTTTCTTTGATTGTTCTTCGCACAGACTACAGGTTTCCATAATACTCTCTTTTCCGGTTGAGGGGAGGGGATGCATGGCCATCTGGTGTCGCTGCAATGTCCTCACGGATGTATCTCTATCGTACACTTTTCCTTGTAACAAAGATAGTTGCGTACATATCGGGGGCACAGAATGTGATGTGTTCTCAATCTGTTTTGCACTGATCCGGGTCGAAAATTTAGATTTTTATAAACGGGCTAGGGTTGCAGAGATTCTGGGCGTGCTTGGCAACGGCGTTGCAATTCAGGCAGGTGTGGCCGGGGTCCTGCATCAAGTCCTTGAATTCTTCCTCCCGCCCCTGTTTCCTTAACTCGCAGAGATGATGCCAATGTCCTTCGGGATCTTTACAATCGGTTTTTATGGATTCAGACATATTGCCTCCGGGTATATGGGCTATTGTTTCAGGCCATTATAACATTTCTTCTGCGTTCTTGAGGTGGCCGATGACAATCGCAGGGCTGAAGATGGAACATGCAAAATGGTGCTCCCGATGTTCAGGTTCTATTGACCGCGGGCCCACTCCGCATTCACCAACGGATTGTCCTCGTAGCCAAGCTCTTGCCAGTTCATTCGGCCTTGGTCGCCGTGACCGCGAAGTGGCACTGCCATTGACTTTGGCTAACAATAGCATGGCTGAGGAGATATTAAAGCAAATGGCAATGTAATTTTTCGAGTATTTGCTTTACTGTTGAAAACGACCCCGGCGCAATGCGCTCCTTTTCAGTCACAGTGTTGTAAATGATGTCCTGTAAGGGTTGTCGTAACTCAACTGGAATTAACCAGAAGGCTACATTGACGTTGTATTATTCCGATACCCGTGGTAACTTGGCCAATCATAAACGTTTGTGCAGAGTTAGTTTGTCGGACAAGATTAATAGTTAATCAGTCACGATTAAGCCACGCAGACCTCTTTCGGTTGTGTGGTTTTTTATTTTAAACAGATTTTGTTTGCACACAAAGCAGAGCGCCCATAAAGGGCAATCAGGAGATACAACAATGGCACAAGGTACAGTGAAATGGTTTAACGACGCAAAAGGTTTTGGTTTTATTGAACAGGACAATGGGCCGGATGTATTTGTTCATTTTTCCGAAATACAAGGCACTGGATTCAAATCTCTTGCCGAGGGAGACAGTGTGACTTTTGACGTTACGCAGGGCCCAAAAGGCGCTCAGTCGGCTAACGTGTACAGAGTTTAGCTCTTTTATTGCACAAAAACCCCGAGAAACTCGGTGAGGTTTTTGGAGCAAAAATGCGAGGCTTCTGTTCTTGAAAAAGGCCACCGGGGCAACAAACCTGGTGGCCTTTTTTATGAATTAAATACGTCTGTCCATAACAAGCCCGGTTACCTCTCCCCCTATTGCCAAGATCAGTCCGTCGTCATTAGCTTTATTTCCTCTAAGGTTTGGACAAAAGTATCATGAAAAGGGCCGCCAAGATCTACCGCACGCTGTGCTGCAGTCAGGGCTTCCTGCCGTTTGCCTTGTTCCGCCAAGACGTGGGCCCAGTTGTTAAACGGCATACCGTTTTCCGGTTGAACCAGAGTCGCCTGGTAGAAAGCCTCGGCGGCGGAGTCAAGATCATGAAGATTGTATAAGCTGTTGCCAAGGCCCATCCAGGCGACAAAACTTTCCTCCCATCGTTCCAAGGCGGTGGCATAACCGATTGCAGATGCCGGCCACTGCCCGACATTTTCCAAACCCGCAACGGCAGTAAGCCATTCATCTTCCTCGGCAACTTCCGGCAACCGATCTGGAGGCAGGACCAAAAGTCCCCAGTATTCGCCACGTCGCCAAATATTCTTGAAAGTCCATGAACTTAAAATCTGATTGGCAATCAGTCCTGAATGAAGGATTACTTCTTCCTTGCCTTGGTCATAACCTATCACCACTGCGTAATGCCATTGCGGAAACCAAGAGAAACCAAGATTAACCAGTACAATAACCGGATGCCCGGCAGAAATCTCAGCCATCAGAGACTCGATGCCTGTAATGGTGTATGCAACGCGACCATGCCTTCGCGCAGATCCAATCAGCGAACTCTGCAGGCTGCCTTCGAGGCCGGGAGTATAGACCTCTGCAGATAAGTCAGATGGTTGCAAGTCCACCCCGCTCCAGTTCAGAACCATGGCAAGGGCTGCCGGACCGCATTGCAATTCCTTTTGGGCAAAAAAAGGCACATCGACAACCATGGCTTTAGATGGCCTTTCGGCAACCTGAGATAAGTAGCCGGATCTCGATAAGCTGCATCCAGTCAGCATGACACTCAGCGCTAAACACAACAGGCCGGCAATCATCCGACTGCCGACCTGATCCAAAACCGTATCTATTTTGCGTTTAACGTTGAGGATTAACAAATGAGAAAACATTGGTGAAACCCAGAATATCAGTAATCAATAAAATGACAAAGACAAGGACCGCGGCACCAACTATTGTACCAACCGCACTACCACCAGCAGGTAATTGATCTATGGAGCTTGCAAACTCAGCCAATTCTTCATTAGAAAGGCTGTCTACCCTGTGCTGCGCTTCGGCAGGATCAACTCCATACTGAGTCATAATCTGCTTTACATCTTCACGTGCCAGGAAGTCTGCAATCTGAGCACGTTGGTCTACTGTCTGCTGCCCTGCAATGACAGTATCAGTGCCAAGCATCTTGGCCTGAGCCATAGGCACATTGAAATTAAGCAGACAGAATGAAATAACCAGGAGAAGACTTACCGGACGCATGAGACTCTTTAACATAAACGACCTCCTTTTAAAGGTATTAAAATGTGTATGCATTCCCTCTTGGTGAATCATAAATGCTAAAGGAAAAATTGCAACGCTCTATTTTTTAGCTTCGCTTTCAGTGTGGACTCTCTTGGCACGGCACTGAGCAGAATTGATGCAATCGCCAATCATGCATTGTCGCCACCGATGTCGATAACATAGCCCTCAGATTGGCAGGTTTGCGAAACTCTCACTGATTGTAATAAAAGAATGGCCCACCCAAGATGGCTGGCCATTTTTTATGTTATCAGTGCTGTTGAATAAAAAAGCCCCACTCCACGGAGGGGGATGGGAGCAGGGCAAATCCCTCTGCCTTATGAGAGGGTCACAAGGCAGAGCGGTACGTATACTTGTAACAGCTTTTTCC